>JADLHU010000101.1 GCA_020848655.1 Novosphingobium sp. | reverse complement strand
GCGCCTCGTACCGGTCCGAAAGATCAAAGAAACCGGGCTGTCCTGCCATCATCGCCTCCGCCACATCGCCGACGAAGTGAATCAGTTCAGACCGCTACACGCCAGAGGTTTTTCGAGGTGTCCAGCTCTTGCAGATTTCGATCCCAAAATCTCACAAGCCTGTAACCTGCGGTCTTCCTTGAGTTTGTAATAATGGAGATTTGCGGCCTGGCGGACCTTGGCTTCTCTCAAAATTTCGTCGCGGATAACCACAGGATCGGCCGAGTTTGCGGATCGCACTACGTACGCTCCAAGGGTCATCCATTCGTATCGAGTACCGTGGTAGTGCAGGCCGTCTTTGACGCCATTATCCCCACCCTCATCGATATAGACCGTCAGCCCCGATTCCATGAGGACCGTTATTATCGTTGGAACGCAAAATTGCGAGTCCTCACCCGACAGTCAGCCCACCGCCCACCAAAAAACGCTCGAGCCGCACAGCCCGGGCGTTTAGGTTGGTCCACCTCTTTCGGGGTCGCACCGGCAGAGGTGAAAAGTGAACGGCCCGGGGTGTACAAGGTTCCGTGTCCTAGTTGTCGTTCGCAAACACCCGCTCCAGTATCTCATCGAACGGTCGTATTCCGTCTGGATCAGCGATCCGGTCGGCCAGCGTAAAGCCGTTCTCGTCTTCCTCATCGAGGCTCCGGGTTGAATAATTGTAGCCTCCCATGGAGAATGCACGGGACCGGAACCTTGGCGCGGCGCTCTCGATCTGGCTGACCGGCAGCTTCCCCTCCAACAGTTCCAGGTACATGTCGTTCACGGCGTCCATACGGATGTCCGGCGGGACGTTGGAGCCGATGGCCTTCGTGATGCGCTTTAGAATCGTAGGGTCTTCGATGACGGCCTTGCGGTTTACTGCGTTTGTCCATCCCCACTGACGAAGGCCATCGGCCTTCATGCCTCGGCGGATTCGGTCAATCGGATTGACAGATACGGCTAACTCCGCTGCGACTTGCGCTTTCGTGGCGCCATTGCGAAGCATCTTCTGGGCTTGACGAATTTGGCTGGCAGTAAGTCGATTGTCGTTGCACGCGCGTCGCGCCAGTCCGTGCCGCTTCCGCCAACGGCACACACCGCTCTGCGATGCACCGAGCGCGGCTGCAATTTCGTTGTCGCTTGCCCCAACGTCGTACAACGCCAATGCTCGAACCGGGTCGATCGGAATCCTGGACGATTGGGATGCCATGATTTCTCTCCTCTTTAAATCACCTAGGACCTGATGAACCTTTGCAATCCAGACAGTCCAAAGCCGCACGTGGAAATAAGAGGATCAATTGGAGGGTAAGCTGTTTATCGTTGGAGAATAGGCTGGTGAATAACATCACTGGCTGGCGCGGCATGGGGCTGAATATAAGCGAAATCCTCGAACAATGGTCACTCCGGGACGATTTAGAGGAATCTGTTCAGGAATATAAAAAACCCCCGCCGAAGCGGGGGCTGAGGTCGGACGGGTCAGTTGGGTTCATCCCCTCGGCTGGCGCGGCACGCCTCGTTTTCGCTTGAGCAACTGGCGCTTGGTCGGAACGGTCGGCTCGTTGACAAGGATGAAGTCGCACGTTGACGGCTCCAGCTTCTCGGTGCGCCAGTCGCGTTGGTATTCCGGGACGCAGCGTGTTGCGCGGATGCGGTCGCGATGCGCTTGCATGCCCTCCTGGTCCACCTCGATCACGATAGCGGCAGCCAGCGGCTTCGTCTGATTGATGCCCCAATCGGGAGTAAGGCCACACTCCAAATCGTCAGGGGCGAACGCCACGCTGCCGTTGTCGCGCGTGTTCACGCCATCCTCATCGCACTGCCCGGCGGGATCGTCGTCTTCGGTGTCGGGATCGCCATCCAGCGTGTCCAGAAGGTCGATGGCGACCGCAAGGAAGGCCTCCAGCGTGGGGCGATCGAACCGCCCCAGGATGCGCATGACGGCCGGCGCTGGGGTGATGCCGGGGAAGCGCTCAATCCTGCCCATGGCTTGCCTCCATGACTTCGCGTGACCGCAGTTCGTTCGCGATGGCTGCGCGATCCTGCGTGGTCAGGTGCAGGATCATGGCACGGGCGCGGATTACGTCGGGATTGGTCCGGCCGCCCGCGACGACGCCGAGGTGCAGCCCGGTTTCGGTGAGAGCGTAGATGCCGCCGGCATCACGGAACTGCGCCAGCCAATGGGATGGGGTGCAATATCCGGTGCGAGGCGCTGCGGGAGAAATGGTGGCGATCCCCATGTCATGCCTCCCCAGCGATGCGGCGAAGGTCAGCAAGGGTCCAGTCGCCCCAGATGTCGTCATCTTCGCCGAAGGCCTCGTACAGCACCCCGATCTTGCGGAGCATGGCCGGCAATGTCGTGACGGGGTAATCCTCGACGGCGTAGAGCGCCTGGGAACTTCGGTTGCCGTGTTCGTCGCTCAGGCGAGCCAACTGGTGCACGTTGGTTTCAGCCATGATCTGGTCAACCTGCCGATCGCGTTCGTCGGCCAGCGCGACAAGCTCCCGGCAGGTGTCCATGAAATCGTTGCTATGCCGGCGGTCATCATCGGCGAGGATCGTGCGCGCCATCCTGACAACGCCTTCGTGGCTGGTGCAGCCGCGAACCAGTTTCTTGCCCATCTTGAACTGGCGGGTCGTCGTGGCGTGCGGGATGGCCGCGACACGCTGTTCAAAGGTCGCAGCGGCAGGGTCATAGACGGTCGTGTCGAAGTGGGAGGCTTTGGCCTTGAGGCGCGCATAGGCGGCTATGGCCTTTTCTAGCCCGCTATCGGGGGTTGATGCGCCGGCCAGTGTCGGCAGTGCGATGGCGGTGGCAGTGACCGGCATTGCGGC
Organism: Novosphingobium sp.; assembly: GCA_020848655.1. GTDB lineage: Bacteria > Pseudomonadota > Alphaproteobacteria > Sphingomonadales > Sphingomonadaceae > Novosphingobium. The sequence goes on along the minus strand of JADLHU010000101.1, from coordinate 58,121 downwards.
TAGCAGCGACCGGCGGGTGATGGGGAGTGCCATGTTCATGCCTCCCCGACAGGAGAGGCCGCGACGCTTGTCAGCGAACGCAGGGCCGACACGATCAGCCGCAGATTCCAGTCCAACGCATCGCCCTGCTGTTCGAACCACGACAGATCGGCTTGGATTGTGGCCTGTTCTACCTCGGCGTCGTCGCTCGTGTGTATCATGGCCAGCCAGAGCTTGCAGGCGACACCTTGAGGAGTGTGCGCACGGGTTTCCTCTATGACGATCTCAGCGGCATCGATCTCGTTCCAGATCGCTTGATGGGTGGCTGTATAGACTGATCCTGGTTCAGGCCTGTCTCCGGGGTCAGCCTCCAACGCGACGTGGCCGTCCTGGAACCGCTTGAACGCGGCGAGGATCGTGTGATCGGGATGCATGTCCCGATTTGACTCAGGGGTTTTGATTGCGGGCGTAGCGGGATTGCACGCGCACGACGGCGCGCTATGTGCGGTCTTAGCCATGGTCGATCTCCATAGGATCGGTTGCGGTTAGGCCGGGCGTTGGGATTGCCGTCCCACCGCCTGGCCGCTACCCAAGGGTAACGCTGAACGTTATTGTTCGATTTTGGCGCACTGTCAACGCTCTGCGTTGCAAATAACGCTTGACGTTATTAGTGTGCAAGAATGCTGACACCCGCTTTGTGCCGCGCCGCTCGCGCTCTCATCGAATTGAAGCAGGCTGAACTCGCCCGCCTTGCTGGCGTCGGCCCTTCAACCGTGCGGAACTATGAGGCCGGCCGTTCCGTGCCGATCGCCAACAACTTGGCCGCCATCGAGCGGGCTTTGGGCGATGCGGGCGTGATCTTCATTGCGGCGGGCGAGGAAGCGCCTGTTAGCGCTGTGGGCTGTCGTCCGCTATCGTAGCGAGTCTGCCAATTGTTCGCAAAAATGAACGGCCACCGGCTATCCAAGGTATGAGAGCGGCGGGGATCAGGACAATGGCCAAGGCCCGCCAGGTTTCCCCGATGTCGATTGCATCGGAAGCGACTTTCACCAATACCATGACGGCGATGCCGGTTGCTCCGACGATAAGCGCCACCATGAGAAGCGCGATAGCTCCTCTCTTCCACCGCTCAATGGCTCGGACAAAGCGTGACGGGCTGTCTAGGCGGCGATCAGCATTCATCGCCCGATGATGCCCCGCGTTGGCGCTGGCGTCTAGCGCTGTGGCGAGGGTTGGGCATGCGGAGAGCACAGAATGGCTATACCATCAAACAGACGGAAGTCTGCCACACGCCAGCGCTCCCAGTTCGGTTACGTCCGAGCGATGATCGTCACGCTTGGACTGGCGATTGGTGCGCTAATCGCGCAGGTCGGATGGTCTGCTTTCTCGGCGGATGCCTCCGAGCCCTCGATCATCTGTTCGTCGCCCCGAATCATTGACGGGGACACCTTCGACTGCGGCGGAACGCGCGTGAGGCTCGCGGGCATCGATTCCCCCGAGTTGCCAGGCCATTGCCGACAAGGTCGAGTTTGCGCACCTGGCGACGCTTTGGCCAGCACCGCGAATCTACAAAGGCTTATCGGAGGTGCGGAGGTCCAATGCCGTAAATCTGATACCGATCGCTATGGCCGAACGGTTGCGAGGTGCAGCGCAGGCGGCAGAGACTTGTCCTGCGCGCAGCTCGAAGGCGGTTTTACGATCCGCCGCTACGGGTATATTTTCTGCTTTTGATGAAGGACTGGCTTCCACCCGATCCGCGCGAAACACGGCGCATCAAAATCGAGGCGGCGGTCCTCACCGCGATCGGCGCGATTATCGCTCTGGGATGGCTATCCCACTGGCTTCGCGGGTGAAGCCCGAACGAAAAAGGCGCCCGCAGCCGAAGCCACTGATCGATTTGTCTGCCAAAATGGCGAATACAAATCGCCTTAGACGATTTTTATAATCGACATTTCCGGACGATACTTGTAAAACAAATCGTCTAAAGCGATTAATCGAGCAGGTTCGAAATGCAGATGCGCGTCGTGAATTTCCGGGCGGACAGGGGGCTGATTGCGGCGCTTGAGGCGCGAGCGCGCACGGAAGGGGTGACGGTTTCCGACGTGATCCGCCAGGCGGTGCGCGAACAGGTCCCGCACTGATGCCAAGCGTTCTGGCCGATACCGTCGTGCATTTGATTCTGACCGAGCCGGCCTATTCCGGGCAGACGCTTCTGGAACGTGCTGTCAGCGTCACCGCCGATCTGGAGAGCGGGCGCACGGCCTGCACCGATCCATTCACCGCGCTGCACATGGCGGCGAAGGGCGATGTCGAGGCGATGCGCTTCCTTGCCGATCAGGCCATCCGCCGGGTTCTAGCGGGGCAGGAAGCGGCCCCGCTGATTACCCTGCACGAAGGCGCGATGTTCGCCCGGATGGCGGCTGCGGCCAGTGACGATCCCGGCGAACACATACTTGTCGCCCTGATCCTTGCGATGACCGCGAATCTCAATCCCGAGGATGCGACGACCTACGCCGCCGAGATGGTCGCCCGGCTCGAACTGGTGGCCGAGGGCGATAGCCCGCTCGGTGAGCAGATGGCGCAACTCGTCGCCAGCAACCTTGGCCGGGAAAAGGCCGAAACCATGGCGCTGGCAAAGGAATACCGCGCCCGCATTCTCGCAGCGAAGGAAGCGAACTGATGGCCATCTTCGGGACTCGCAAGCGCGGCGCTTTCTCTGCGCCTCCCGCATTTTATACGACGCCGGGGACATTCCCTGATCCACGCGAACATTACCCGCAATTCGACGCTACGCAGGGGCAAGGCCTACTGGGACAAACCCTTGCGGCTGGTGATACGGCCATCAAGCTGAGGGCGCCGCGCCCCGCGACGGACTTGCCGGATTCCTCGAACGATCAAGGCATTCCGCCAAGCCTGGGGGCGGATTCGCTGGTCGGTTCGGCCATGTCGCGGCCCCCCGCTACCGAACCGCGCCTCCCGGACTTCAGGACGCCCACGCAACCCAACCCGGCAACAGGCCTTGACCGTGACACCTTGGGCAAGCTTGTCGGTGAGGCGCCAACTGCACCGAAACGCGATGTCCTGCGCGACGTTCTGGCTGGCCTTGCGGCCGTGACATCGGACGCGGCCAACCGCTGGAACGGCGACGGGGGCGGGCATGCGGTCGATAACCTGGCCAAGATGTGGGGCGATCGAGCCTCTGCCTACAAGCAGCAGTTTGCCGACTTCCAGCAGCGTCAGAAGATCGCGAACTTGCCCGGCATGACGGCGCGCGAGTTTCTAGCGTATCAGGCTGACCCGAAAGCCTGGGGCAGCCATATGTCGGATGCCGCGACCTCTCGCTATCAGGCGGCCACGCTCAACCCCGGCGACCAGCGCGTCTATGGCGATCCGTCTGCTGGGGGCACAGTCTATCAGGCCCCGACGCGGGGGGCACAGTATAGCATCGACCTGGGCCTGACGCCCGGCACGCCGGCATGGGTGAATGCGGTCAAGGATCAGGAGCTTGGCGCGAACGGTCCCACCGCGTTCAGCAACCAGCAGTTTCTCAACAATGCCCGGGCGGCGGTACAGGCACAGCTTGAACGCCAGCGCCAGACCGGCCGCTTGTCGCTTGAAGGCGTGCGGCAGGGGAACCGATCCGCACTGCGTGGCGCACCGACCTATCGCGACACGCATGGTGCGCCGCCGCGTGCGAGTGGCCCGGGTGCATCGACACGGCGCACCGCGACGGATGCGAACGGCAATCGGGTTGAGTGGAACGGCACCGCGTGGGTGCCGGCCAGGTGAGCATTCCGCCGCCCCCGCCGGGCTTCTCGCTCGATGGCGCTCCTCGCAAACGCCGGAATGTCGACGAGGACGTTCCGCCACCCCCGCCGGGCTTCGAAATCGACGTGCCCGCGCCGTCGTCGCCACCGATCACACGCCCGGTGGCAAATGCCCCGCGCCTGCCTGCTCCGCCCTCGCTGGGCAGCGACAGCATCGTGCGCCCCATCGATGGTGACACGGCGCGCCTTTCCTCGGGGCGGAACCTGCGCCTCTACGGCGTCGATGCACCCGAACTGAAGCAGCAGGGCTGGGACAGGCAGGGCCGTGCGGTGGCCATCGGCCAGCAGTCTCGCAATGACCTGGGCGGCGCTCTCGCCCGCGCCCGTGCTGCGATCGGTGCGCCTGTCGGCATGTCCTATGGACGGCCAGTCGCCCCGGTCGAAGTCGGCGGCGAAGACCTCGGCCTTAACCTGACACGGCAAGGCAGCACGCTCGCCGCGCCCGATTTCCTGCGCGACGATCCGCAGCGCCGGTTTGAATATCTCCAGGCCGAACGCCTTGCCCGCCTCAACCGGCTGGGCGTTCACGACACGATGTTCCAGCCGCCGGCCGAGTTTCGCAAGGCGCCGATGCCCGGGCCGTCACGGGAAACCGTGGCGCAATTCTGGGATACGCCGACGCCCTTGGCCGGCATGCGCCCGGAACTGGAACAGCAGTTCATCCGCATGGCGAATGATCCCAAGGTGCCTATTGCCGATGTGGTGGCCTTCGCGCACGACAACGGCGGCTTTACGGTCGATCCTGCGAACGTCGAGAAATCCCGTGCGGCTGCGCTCAAGCTGGGCCTAACCGCCGGGGTTGAATATGCGCCGCGCATCAAACCCCTGACCGATCTGGGCGATGGCACGCCCGGAGCGGTGGTGCGTGGCGGCGCCCAGGGCGTCGTGATGAACCAGCTAGAGGAACTGGGCGCGCTTCCCGACACGCTGGGTCTGACACAGGGGCGCGAATCCATCTGGAACAGTGATCGGCGCTTTGCTGACATCTACGCCAACAACCTGGCGCAGAACGAAGCCATTACGGGGTACGACCGCTTTGCCCATCCCTGGGCATCGACGGGGGCAGAAGTTGTGGGTGGGCTTGCTCTGCCTATGGGCCGGGTGCGCAATGCCGCCGATCTCGCGAAGTTCGGCGCGCTCTATGGCGGTGTCGCCGGGCTTGGCCAGGAAGGCACCATTCCTGAACGCCTGACCTCGGGCGTCGTCGGCGCGGGCATGGGTCTGGGGCTGACCGTGGGCGGAACGAAGGCGCTGGAGGCTCTGGCTCCGCGCGTTGCGAACCTGCTGCCTCGCCGTCGCCGCGGGGAGGTTCCTGCACCCCCTGACGGCTATTCGCTCGATGATGTGACAAACGGGTCGATTCCACGCCAGCCGGATCGCATCGACATCTATGGTCCGAGCCGACCATTTCCGGCACCTTTGCCGTCCGCCGTTAATAGCGCATATCCCGGACCTGTGGCCGGCCAGCCCCGAACGTTGGACGACATCACGGGTGATGTGCAGGCGTGGGCGCGGGATCAAGGCATCGGCGACAACCTGATGCTGCATGGATCGCGCACGCCGGGCATTGAGCAATTCGACCCCTACCAGTATTCGAATTACGGGCTGTTCGGACAGGGCACTTACCTGACAGACCACCCCGCCGTTGCGTTGGGCTACACTGGCAAGGGCGCGCGCGGCGCTGATCCAAGCGGACGAACGATCTATGCTGTCGAACAGACGGTGAAGAATCCGCTGGACCTCGACGCCCCGGCCAATCCCGCTGCATGGTCGCATCTTTCCGAGCAATATGGCTTCGATATCCATCCGGGCATGAGCAACGAACATGCCTACAAGGCCCTGGAGGAGGCGCTAGCCGACGAGTGGTTGCCCAAGTGGGAAGGCGCCGAAATCATGGCCGATGCCGTGCGCTCCATGGGGCATGATGGCCTGACGCACATCGGCGGGGGGCGCTACGGCAACCGCGAAGCCCCGCGCCACCGTGTGATGATCGCGCTCGATCCTGAGCAGGCGGCAATCAAGGGGAGTCTCGATGTCGGCGAGTTGATGCGCACGCCGATGCGTGATCGCAACTGGATCGACATCAGCGAGGTGCCGCCGCCACCCGAAGGCTTCACGCTCGATCGGCAAGGCTCGATGGGCATGGACGCGCAAGGCATGCCGTCGCTGTCCGCACCGGCACGCCAGCCCGATTATCTCGACATGGGCGGCCCACGTGCTCAGCGCATGGATGCGCCGCTGGCCGATGCATCACGCCAGGCGCTGGCACGCGACCTGATGCCGTCCGACCTCCTGCCGATCCCGTCAAACCAGATTGGCAGCGCCGAGGAAGCTGCGCGCATCGAGGCCGGGCGCTATGCCGAGGCCCGCGTGCCGAATGAGCGGACGGAACTGGGCAGACGCACGGTGCGGGCGTGGAATGGAGCCGAGGTGCCCAAGGTTGGCCCGATCGACATGGTGGGCTGGCTGCGCACGCAAGGCGGCCTGCTCGACCAGGGCGGCGAGCTTTCGCACATGGGGCTTACCAACGCGGCGCGGAAGATGGACTTCGCCGGCAGCGAGCAACGCTTCGGCCCTCTGGTGAACAACGACAGCGGCATGAACCTCGACGATGCGGCAATGCGGGCATGGGAAGCGGGCTATTTCCCCGACCATACCGACCGCCCCAGCGTGAACGAGTTTCTGGACGCGCTGCGCGACACGCACGAAGGGCGCAATCGTCGATTCCTGCCGGACGACTATCCGGAGATTGATCGCTTCTACGGCACGCAGGCCGACCGCTACGCGCTCCAGCAGCAGCGTTTCGAGACGGGCCAGCCGGTCTATGCTGACAGGTCCGTTCCGGCAGAGGAAGCACCGCCGCTCCCGCCTGTGCAGGCCTACGAGGAATGGCCGGCCGGCGGTCCTGATTTCGCGGGCAACATCAATCTGACGAAACTGGAAACGCCGCAGGACATTTCGCGCGCGCTCGACATGACGAACCGCCGCGTGGGCTTCGATGCCGCGACGCGCGGGCGGGTGTCGCATGCGGAGATGGAGCGGCTTGCCTCGGACCTGGGCCTGACGGCGGATGCCCTGCTGGCCCGCCGCAAGGGGCAGGCGTTCAATGCCGAGGAAGCGCTGGCCGCCCGGCAGATCCTCGCCAAGTCGGGCAACGAACTGGTGAACCTCGCCAAGCGCGTCCGGTCGATGGACGAACCCGGCGACGATGTGCTGGCGGCCTTCCGCGAGGCATGGTTGCGGCACACGGCGATCCAGGAGCAGGTTTCGGGCATGACCGCCGAAGCGGGCCGCGCGCTGTCGCAGTTCCGCATGCTGGCCAAAAGCAACGCGGTGCCGCGTGAGGTTCTGTCATCCCTGATCGGCGGTGGCGGTGGCCGAACCCGCGTACAGGACGCGGCGGACCTGATCCTCGATGCCGTCGAGCAGGGACCGGGCAAGTTCAACGTCGAAGTCGAGCGCCTCGCCAAGCCGGCGTTCAAGGACAAGGCGACCGAGCTTTATATCAACTCGCTGCTTTCCGGCCCCCAGACCCATGCCGCCAACATCGCATCAAACACGCTGACGGCGCTGGCGCAGTTGCCCGAGCATGCCACTGCGGCGGCCATCGGCAAAGTGCGGTCCATCCTGCCCGGGGCGAACATTGACCGCGTGGTCGGTTCCGAAATCGGCGCACGGACGTTCGGCCTGATCCAGGGCGCGAAGGAAGGCGCGCGCTTCTTCCTGCAAGCCTTGCGCACCGGGGAGCCGGTGGACTTCGCTTCGAAGTTCGAACAGCAGAGCTTGAAAGCCATCTCGGGGCGCAAGGGTGAAATCATCCGCATCCCGACGCGGCTCCTCACCGCCGAGGACGAGTTTTTCAAGGGCATTGCCCGGCGCATGGAACTGAACGGGCTGGCGGTGCGGCAGGCCAGCAAGGAAGGGCTGCGCGGCGATGCGGCCAAGGCGCGGATCGCCGAACTGGCGGCCAATCCCACTGACGAGATGCTGGCGCAGTCGATGGAGTATGCGCGCTACCTGACCTTTCAGCAGAAGCTGGGACCGGGCATGTCGAAGCTGTCGGGCATGACTCAGGACATTCGCCCGCTGAAGCTGTTCCTGCCATTCATCCGCACGCCCACCAACCTGCTCAAGTTCGCGGTGGAACGCTCGCCGGCTGCGCCTCTACTCAAGGAATGGCGCGCCGATATCGTCGCTGGCGGCGCACGGCGCGATCTTGCAGTGGCTAAGGCCATGCTAGGCACCGGGCTGGGCGCTGTCGTCTATCAGGCGGCGCTGGAAGGCCGGATTACCGGCTCGCCGCCGACCGACCCGGCGCGCGCGAAGCTGCTCTATGCCGATGGCTGGCAGCCGTATTCGATCCGCGTGGGCGATCAGTGGTTTTCGTACAAGCGGCTTGACCCGTTCTCGACCACGTTGGGGATCGCGGCCGACCTGGCTCTGTTGCCCGAAGGCATGAGCGAAGGCCAGCGCGACGACCAGGCCACACTGCTGGTGGCCTCGATCCTCGGCAACCTTGCCTCCAAGACCTGGCTATCAGGCATCTCCGGGCTGGTAGGCGCATTGACCGAACCCGATCGCAAGGCCGACGCGATGGTCAACCAGGTGGCGGGATCGGTGACGGTCCCGGCCGGCGTTGCGCAATTGGCCCGGACCATGGACCCGGTGCGCCGCGATCCTGCGAACGTCGGTGAGGCGATCCTGTCGCGGCTGCCCAGACTGTCGCGGTCGCTGCCCGCCAAGCGCGATGTCTGGGGGCGCCCGATCACGAACGAGGGCGGGATTGGCCCTGACATCGCGTCCCCAGTGTACACATCCACGTTGCGCAACGATCCGGTGAACAAGGCTCTTCTCGAACTGGGGTATGCTCCGGGCGCGCCTAAGCGGGAAGTCGCAGGCCGCAAGCTCTCGGCTGATGAATATGCGCGGTATCAGGCGCAGGCTGGACGGCGCACGTTGGATGCACTGGCGCCACTGGTGAAGTCGCCGGCATGGCGTGGCATGGACGCGGAAGCGCGCGAGGAATCGGCGAAAAAGGCTGTGGCATCCGCGCGAGCGGCGGCACGGGCGGACCTTGGCCTGTCCGGCAAGCCAAAATTCGGCCTGATCGGATCATCGACCCGCAATGCGCCGAAGCTGTCTCAAGTTCCGCCCCCGCCGCCGGGATTTTCCGAGGACGGCGCGGCCGGCGGCGTGAACGTCTATGCCGACCTGCAACGGGTCATTCCCGGTATTCGGATCACGTCGGGCTTTCGCACGCCGGAATATCAGGCCGAGATGCGGCGTCGCGGCTATCATCCGGCGCAGAACAGCGCGCATCTCGATGGCTCCGCGCTCGATCTTCTGCCGCCGCCCGGCAAGCCGATGTCATGGCTCAAGGATCGCGTGCGCGCCTACGATCCGAATGCCCGGCTACTCAACGAGGGCGACCATCTGCACGTGACGTTCCCCGGCTATTACGGCGCGCCTGCTCTTGGCGGGGCACGCGCGGCCAAGCTGCGCAACCCGAATGCCGGACTTCCTCCACCGCCTCCGGGCTTCAAACTGGACTGACGCCATGGGACTGATGACGATCGCGCTGCCCGCCTCCGATCCGGTGATGATCGCCGCGACACAGGATGCCAAGGCTATGGCACGCGCCGCCGCTGAAGAGGCATTCGAACGTGCGGCCCGGCATGTCGCCGCCTGCGCGCTGGCCGAGGAAATCTCCGGGCTGCTGGGGGTCGATAGCGGCTTGGTCTGGCAGGCGCTCAGTTCAGTGCCGGACAACATGCTGATGCTGCTCGATAGCCCCCAGGGCTGGACCGCACTGGCTGGCTTTGTATCCGGCGAGCTTGGCATCGACGGCGCCGACCTCATGCCTGCGGTGCACTGATGGCTGGCTGGAACACTTTCCAGAACACCTGGAACACCTTGCGGAACACCCAGCGGCACCGCGTAAGGTACGGAAATCATTGCAGGAACACCGGGAACACCGAGAACACCGCGAAAGAGGTAGAGAGTGCGTTGAGCGAGCTATTGTCTCCATTGTCCCTATTGTCCCGGGGGTGCCATGGCTGAGAACGTCACCCGCACCGCGCCGGCCTTCACGATCGAGCTTCCCCTGTTCGGCACCTGCGGCCTGATTCCTCATGACATGGACCAGCGCCCCGCCGGGCTGCTCTGTTACGTCACGATGGAGGGCAACGAGAAGTCCGCAACGCTGGCGATCTATCGCAACGGCGAGTTTCAAGACCGACACGAGCGCCCCTTCGCCTCGCCCATCTTGCGCTGGTACTCCGTGGAAAAGGCCGATGGCAGCATCATCTTCTGATCCGATCCCCGGTCGTACCGGGCTGGTTGATCCAGCCACGGCGGATGTCGCCCAGGCTCCGCAGCGCAAGCGTCGCGATCGGGACGATCCCCACGCTGATCAAGTGGCGTGGAAGCCCGGCGCGGAAAAGCGGCTCAAGTCCCGCCCGATACATCCCATGGTCATGCTGGAACCGAAGGGCATGGACCGGGAAGAATGGACCTCGCTCCACAACGACGAGCGTCTGCACGATCTCCAGCTTGCGGAGGCATTCGGCACCCGCTCCTACGCCGTTATCTGGACATTCCTGCGCCAGTTGGAGGCCTTGTGCGATGAAAGGTGGTGGGACGAAGAACACCGTCAATGGCGCATCGACGAGCCGACCTTCAACACGATCCTGGCGCTGGTCGGATCGGTGAAGCCGCGTAACGAAATGGAAGCCGCGTTCGCTGCGCAGATGGCCGCCACGCACATGCTGACCATGAAGGTGTCGGCACGGGCGATCAAATACGAGTGGGACACGAAGACCGTTGCCGTCGCCAGCAAGCTGGCCCGGACATTCGCGATGCAGATGGAAGCACTGCACCTGATGCGCGGCAAGTCCCGCACCGCTCGCCAATCAATCAAGGTCAGGAAGGAGATTCACCAGCATGTGCACTACCACGCCGCAGGGGGGGCAGGAGAAACAGGCGGGCAATCCCATGGACGGAGCGCGCACGCTCCTGACCAATGCAACGCTCTGCCAAGCCCGGACGAGAGCGGGCGGGTCGTGCCGCTGCCCAGCCGTGCGAGGAAAGCGGCGCTGTAGGATGCACGGTGGTCGCAATCCGGGTGCGCCCAAGGGCGAGCGCAACGGCATGTGGAAGCATGGGGGCGAGACGATCGAAGCCGTTGCGCTGCGACGAGATGCCGGACGCCTGCTGCGTGCCTTGCGCCAAGCCGGGTTGACCGATCGTGCCGCTGCCTGACGCTGGCCCTTCGCGGAAGTCGGCGCTGGACATCAACGCTTACCCGTCCGGGCCTGATGGCATGGCCGCGCTCTGCCGGGATCGCATCGCAGAACTGGAGGCGCTGAAGGCGAAGGCGGCCAGGTCGGAGCGCGCCGGGATCAATCGTCAGTTGCACACATGTCGGACGCTGCTGAAGTTTGCGACGACGCGGGCGGGTTATACAGGTGAATTGCGCACCGGGTTGCCGGAAACGTGAAGGGTCCGACAGACCGGTGGCAAAAAATGCGAAGTCGTGCGGCTACTTTGGATTGTGGCAGTGATATACGCCCGTTGCATGGTTGGTATGGCAACCGTTAGCGTCGGTCCCGCCACTGTGCTGCGGGGAAGTTGAGCGGTCAGAAGTCGGCTCGGCAGCGGGTTTTGGCGCTGGCGCTGGGACGGTGTTGCTGGCCTTGGGCTTTTCTTCGTGAGCCAGTGCAGGTGCAGCGATTGTCATTGCCGATGCACAAAGTGCCATACCAAGCGCTTTCATATCCATTCTCCCTGTTGAACGTCAGTTGTCTCACAGGCGGCGCAATGTGTCGAATCGAAGCGCATCTATGGCGGCGCCACCGCATGGCGCCGCGCCCTCGCGTTTCTCAGATGCTCCAGCGTGTCCGTCGTGTCAGCCAGTCGATAGTCCGGGAACGCCTCCATGAACCGCCGCGCGGCGTCGAGCGTGCGGAAGTAGAACGCCATGGTGTGCCCGAGGTGGCCTTCCTGGCCATGATGGGCGAACTACCCCGCGCCGACGTTCTCGCGCAGCCATATCTCGGCGTCGGTCCACCGGATCCAGCCCGGACCAGTCAACGGGTTTTGCAGCTTCAACCGGACCGGGAAGGCGCGCTCATCGAGTTGGCGAGGCGGTGTTGAACGTCGGACCATCCCGTGAGAGAGCGCCGCCGGCGCGATTCGGGCAATGGACATTCTCGCGATTGCTCCGTTTCGGATGCGGTTGACTCCGCTCCCGATGCAGTCCGATCATCCCAGCATGTGCAACCTCTACCGCAACAGCACCGGCGCCGCCGAGGTGGCCCGCCTGTTCAAGGTCGAGCCTGGGGACATTGCCACTGGCAACGCGGCCGAAGAGGTCTATCCCGGATACCCCGGCATGGTGGTGCGCGAACAGGAAGGGCATCGCGTGCTGCAATCCATGTCTTGGGGCTTCCCCGTCCGCCTCAAGAGCATGAAGCCGACATCGAAGCCGAAGGCGGTGAATAACGCCCGCGACGACAAGCTGGGCACACCCTTCTGGCGGCCAAGCTTCGAAAGCCGGCGCTGCATCATTCCCATCACGCAATGGGCCGAAGCAGAGGGGGAAACCGGGCGCATGACGCGCACCTGGTACTCGCTGCTCGGAACCCAGCTGTTCGCGGTCGCCGGCATCTGGCGCCCAACCGACGAATGGGGCAACGCCTACAGTATGGTCATGGTCGACGGCTGCCCGCAGATGTCCGACGTTCACGACCGCATGCCGGTGTTGCTCACCGCTGACCAATACGACCCCTGGATGCGCGCGCCAGCTGAGGAGGCGCTGGCGCTGGTCCGCACCTGCCATGACGACCTCGCGGTGGATCGCTCGACCGAGCTGTGGTTCAAGCCGCGAGCAAAGCCCAGCGATGCCAATCTGATCTAGAATGGGAAAGCGTTCTCCGCGACGGCTGGGCCCCGCGAATGTCATCTCGTCAGAAAAACCTCTCGGATCCGCAGGTCTGTGCACAATTACGGTGGAACACTGGCAATGCAATCGGTGTTGCAGCTACGTTTGAATTGGAGTAGGAGGCCAACGTAATGGGAACGATGCTGATCATTGGCGCCGCTTTCGCCCTCCCCCTACTGCTTTGGCTCTTCATGTCTTTGGTGGCGGCTTGGGCGCGTGTCTGGCGCGGCGGAGTCGCCGACGCGCGGGAATTCGACCGAGCGGATTTTTCATTGCGCCGTTTCTTCAGGGCGCAGGTAGATCGTCAGGACAGCAGCTCGCTCGTGCCGACGCGCGCCGGGATCGGCTTGCGCTACGAGAAGGGCCAGTTCAAAGTTCGCAAGACCCGTACCGTCTCCAAAGACGTCTTCTAACGCGTTCTCCTGATGCAGCCGGCCTGCGAGGAGGAGCCCTGGCGGGGCGCGTCACCCAGCTATGCCGGGTGGGTGCCGAACGTGCGCAGCCACTTGTCGTTCTCGATGATCGGCGCGGCCAAGGATGCGACAGCTTTCACGCAGCCGGTAGCGGGTAGCACGAGCCGCGTGGTGATGGTCCATCAGCACCGCGTGGTGAACGACTATCCGATGCCCAATTGCCTGGCGAAGCTGTTGATCCCAGATATCGCGCTGCACTGGGTGCTCATGGCCGACACGCGCCCCACCGAAATCCCGTTGATGCACGATGGGTTCCCCAAGCCCGATCGTGACCGTCAGGGCATGCTCCTCGGCACGGTCTACCTCCTGCCTTACATCGTCGACGAGTACGATCGCCGGGTCCAAGCGCTTGCGACCCAGCGAATCAGCCGCCTACTGCGCGCCGAGCGGCACCAGAGCGACGAGGCTGTCGAGACCCTGCGCAGCGCGGTTGAAGCGGCCCTTGCCGAGTCCGGTCCGTCGCTGCAACTGCGCGTCGCCTTGATGCGAACCGGTGAATGCCGGATCTGGTTCAAGGCCGAGCCTGGAGCCGAGCCGGGGGCCGAGCTGGGGCTCGACCGGGCGGAGCTAGATCAGATCGCTGAGCAGGCCTATTATTTCGTCAAGGACGCGGTTCACGATCACACGCACCACGACGCCACCTCGGACCAGATCACGCCGCTCTACGCCTTTGGCCGCCACGACGATGAGCCGGGTCATAGCGACGAGCTCGCCTGGCGCCGCGAGACGCTATGGAGCCTATCGCGCGAGATCGAGCGGCTGAACCGCGAGGAGGGCCTGACCGATCAGCGCAAGTCGCTCGGCATCATCGCTTTTGCCGAGGCGTTCCAGGCCTCGCTGATGAGCCACGTGCGCACCCAGACCGGCGATCCCAAGTTCGACACCTGCACCGCGGTCCACGACTTCGATTTCAAGCACCTCAAGGATTCGATCAAGGCGAGCATCGACGTGGCGGCGACGCGCATTGCGCAGAAGGTCCAGGTGGCGATCGCCGGCGTGACGGTATTCCTCGCCACCACGTCGCTGGTGAGCTCATGCGTGGGCACGCACAATGCGAGCCTTCCCAAAGGTCCCACCGGGATCGCGCCGGGAACGATGACGCTGGGCGGGCCGGACTGGGCGCTCGCGCTTTTCGCATGGAGCCCGCCGCTGACCGCTGCCGGCGCCGTGGTGGTCATGCTCGGCATCATCGCATTGGTGCTGCTCGATGGCCCCGCGGGCATCTTCAACGGGGTGCAGCGCGTGATCTCGCAGTTCGGCCGCGCGCTTTCGGTGACTGTCGCCTATTCGCCCTATTGGCAATGGGCCGTGCTCCTGTGGTTCCAGGCGGTCATGGTATTCCTGGCATTCTTGGCGATAGCGGGATGCCTCGCCATTCTGGCCGGAGCGATCTATCTCTGATCGCTCGCAAGGCAGAGGGCGCGTCATGATGAGCGACAGATGGTCGGAGCGGCGCAGCGGCGCCCAGCGGCATGGCGACGATGTGCGCACCGATTTCGAGGTCGACTACGCGCGCGTCATCCATTCGAGCGCTTTCCGCCGGCTGCAGGGGAAGACCCAGATCCTCTCGCTCGGCGACGACGACTTCTATCGCACGCGCCTCACCCATTCGCTCGAGGTGGCGCAAGTGGCCGAAGGCATCGCCCAGCATCTGCGCGCAAGCAAAGTGGATCCTGGGCTCGATCCCGCCGCACACGCGCTGGTACCCCCTGCCCCGCTCATACAGGCGATCGGGCTCGCGCACGATATCGGGCATCCGCCGTTCGGCCATGGCGGCGAGCTGGCGCTCAACTATTGCATGCGCGGTGAAGGCGGGTTCGAGGGCAATGCGCAGACCTTGCGCATTCTCGCGCGGCTTGAAAGCTTTTCCGCTGCGCATGGCGCCGATCTCACGCGTCGGGCGCTGCTCGGCACGCTCAAGTATCCCGCGCTTCACGGCTCGGTGCGTAACAGGGCACTGACGGCTGCGCTGGCCGACGGCGCGACGACGATCGCGGTGCTCGACCGCGCGCGGTGTAAGCCGGCCAAGGCCTGCTACGATGACGATGCCCACGTGCTGGATTGGATCCTGGCGCCGCTTTCACCGGGTGAGCGGACCGCTTTCCTTGAACTCGATCTTGGCGGCAAGGGCCATGGCCGCACGCGGCACAAGTCGTTCGATTGCGGAATCATGAACGCTGCCGACGACATCGCCTATGGCGTACACGATCTCGAGGACGCGATCGCACTCGGCTTCATAAGGGAGGAAGAGTTCGTCAGCGCCATCGGCGAAGCGCAATGCGGCGATCTGCTCGCCGCGCTCGTGCGGCGTCCGCTGATGCATGGAGGATGCGGCGACTACAGCGAGCTCACGGCGCGGCTGTTTGGCTCGGCCAGCGCACGCAAGGGCGCGATCGGGCGCCTGGTCCACTACTTCATCCGCGCGGTGGAGCTGAGCGAGGATGATATGTTCGACACGCCCTTGCTGCGCTGGCATGTGCGGCTGCGCGGTGAAGCGGCCGCACTTCTCGCCGCCTTGCAAGCGCTGATCGTGCGGCAGGTCATCGAAAGCCCGCGCGTCCAACACTTGGAGTTCAAGGGCCAGCGGATGGTGGTGGCGGTGTTCGAGGCTCTGGCGAGCGATCCAGCGCGATTGCTGCCCCCCGACGTCCAGGAGCGCTGTCAGGCCTCGTCTGCGCCGCTGCGCGCGATCTGCGACCACGTCGCCGGCTTCACCGACGCGGCGCTGCTTCGCACTTACGAGCGATTGTTTTCCCCGCGGATGGGATCGGTCTTCGACCGCGTCTGATCAGGCGGGGACGACGCGGGTCGGCACGCCGGCCTTGCGGACGAGGTCGGCCATGTGGCTGGTCATGCCGATGGCGCCGACGATCTCCACGCCCGCATCGCCGTTCAGGGAGGCGAGCAGAGTGCGCAGCGCTTCGAGCCCGTTGTCGGCGGGAAACCCTACCCAGCGGCTGCGCTCGCCGGGGACCAGGACACGCTCGGTGCTGAGGGTGGCGCCGCGGTGCAGCTGGACGATCCAGACCTGGTCGCCGTCGTGCACCCATTCGGTGCGCACTGGCCCGAAGATGGGAGTGAGCCGCGCCACGGCTCGAATGACATCGGTGACGACGGCTCCGGGCAGCTGTTGGGGCAGATCGCGGCCCTGCATGAATTCGTCGCCGAGCCCAGCCACGCCTTCAACGACCGTGCGCCCATTGGCATCGACGAGGCTCGCGCCGGCGTGGCGCGCATGGATGCCGGCCTGGGCCAGGACCGAGGCGATATTTTCGCCGGTGGGATCTTCCTCGGCCAGCAACTTGAACGGGTCGAGCCACCCGCGATGCGTGGTGAAGAGACCGGGCTGCTGCTCGGTCGGGCAAGTGCGGATCCAGGTTTCGTGCGATCCAGTAACTTGGCCGAAAGCGAACGGCGCGACGCGGCGCGTGATCGCCCGCGTTGCCGGTACCGGCAGGCCGGCAAGATGCGCCATCAAGAGTCCGTAGAGCTTGTCGCCGATGTGACGGCTGAAGCGATTGGGCCAGGCAAGCGTGGCCGTGCCCTGCTCGGGTCCGGTTTCCTCCTGCTCCCAGAGCAGGGTGTGCGAGCCGCGCCAACCACGGGGGCGTGGGTGGATCGAGAACTCGATCCGGCCCTGCGCACCGCCAAGATTCGGCGCGAAGCCATAGACAGTCTTGAGAAGAGAGAAGCCGAGCGCGGCCGGCAGCGAGGCGACACCGGGCTTTTCGACGCAGCGCGGGGTGTCGTCGGGAGCGAACTCGACGATGCCAGCTTGGACCACCCCCGAGACGCCGCCATCGGCGACGTCGACGGTCTCATTGACGATGGTGTGAAGGCCCTCGCGTGTCAGCCGCTCGACAGTGGCGAGAGCTGCGGCCACATCAGTCAGGCCATAGACGAATTCGCGGCTGCGCGGGCTTTCGGGCGCATAGCTGCGCACGTTGACGCTACTGTCTGGCGCCCGCGCCAGGAGGGCCGCGATCGCTTCGGCCGGTGAGGCAAAATCCTGATTGGCGGGAAGGCCAAGAATTCGCAGATAGGCCTGCCGCGGTGCATTGCCGACCGGCGCGAAGCTCACGAACTGCGCGACGTTACCGATGTCAGCCAGCGCATCGAGCGACTGGTCCTTTCGTAAAAACATGCGTTCTCCTTGGCCCCGCTGACCGTGCCATAGAAGACCAGCGCCCGCAAATCTCTCGAAGCGAAGGACGCTGCGGGCAGTGCCGCAAATGGCCACCCCGCGTCGCTTCTGATCGCGGTTATGAGGTGTTCGAAGGCGGAAGGTCTATCGTGAGCGTCAGGGGCGCCGCCGCGCGAGCGAGGAGACCTTCGGCGATGATCAAAGATCCAGAGCGGCGCGCAAAGGCGGTTGTCAAAAATCGCTCTCCGCTGTGGGCCGGAAAACTCGATTGGGACGGGAGTTGACCTCACCAGTCTAACTAGTGCTTGAGTCGCTGACCTTCGCCCACATCCGCCCACAATCGAACCATAATGAGGGTTCCTCTGAGGGAACGGCTTTGCGTCGATATAATTTTCTATCGATATTTCAACGCCTTATTGGCGGTAATTGGAGGCCCGAGCCGGAATCGAACCGGCGTGCACGGATTTGCAGTCCGCTGCGTCACCACTCCGCCATCGGGCCTCAATCGCAGATTTGCGCGGTGAACCGGCCCCCTAGACCGTGGCGTTTTTCAGTGCAAGCGGAATGGCGCGGGGGGCGACCGTTCAGTCCAAGCGCGTGAATTCCAGCCGGCGCTGCACCGGATCGGCGGCATCCAGCCGCACGCGAATCCGCGCGCCGGGCAGCACGCCGGGCGCGCGGGTGCGGGCGACCACGGGCAGATCGTGCAATTGTATGCGCGCGCCGTTTTCGGCCACATCGGTGACGGTGGCGGCAAAGGCGCGCCCTTCGTGGCCGGCGAGCAGCGCCACTTCGGCCAAGTCTATCACCGCGCGCTCGATCTGGCCGTCGCGCGCTTCGGCCTTCGCCATCGCGCCGGGCAATCGCTCGAACGCGGCGATGACCGTTTCGGGCACGGTGCGCCCGTTGGCGATGGCGAGCACCGCCTGCAACACATAGCGATCGGCCAGCCGCCGCAGCGGCGCGGTGGCATGGGCATAGGTCGCCGCCATGGCCGCGTGCCACGGCACCACGTCCTGGCGGTAGGGCACATAGGACGCCCCGTTGCCGGCGCGCCGCACGGCCAGCAGGAACGCGGCCGAAGGCGGATCGCGCGGATCGAGGCCGCGCTCGAAAACGGCAAGCGGCACCTGCGCCGGCCAGGCGAGATGAAACGCGTCGGCGGTGCGCCGCAGCCGTTCCTCGGCCTGCGGGGCCGGCGCTGGCATCACCCGGAACAGTCCGGTATGCGCGGCCTGCAAGGCATCGGCGACGGCAAGGTTGGCGGCCAGCGACAGCGCGGCGTTGCGCCGCTCTGCCAGCAGTTGCGGGCGGAAGCGCAGCGTAAAGCGCCCGGCCGCGTCCACCTCCACTTCCTGTTCGGGCGGATCGACTCGCGCCGCGCCGCGTGCCGCCTCGGCCGCCGCGATCCGCATCGCCAGATCGGCGAAGCCATCGGGCAGGTCTTCATCGCGCGCGGTTTCATAGGCCAGCTTGGCGCGCGACTGGATCAGGGCGCGCTCGACCCCATCAAGCCGCACCGCGCCATCGGGGGCAACGCGCACCGACAGCACCACCGCCGGGCGCGGGCCGCCGGTGGGGAGCAGGCTGGCGGCGCGCTCGCTCAGCACCGGGGGATAGAGGCTGGCCTTGCCATCGGGCAGATAGGTGGTGGTGCCGCGCTTCCAGGCCTCGGCGTCCAGCGGATCGCCCTCGGTCACGAACCACGCGACATCGGCGATGGCATAGCGCAGCAGCAGGTCCGCCCCGGCGCGCTCGATGGTGAAGGCCTGGTCAAGGTCGGTGGAACTGGCCGGATCGAGCGTGACGAAGGGCAGCGCGGTGCGATCGACATGCTCGCCCGGCCGGCGGCCGGCGGCGGCGCTGGCGGCGTCCAGCACCGCTTGCGCAAAGCCCTGCGGCACCTGGAACTGCGTGCGGATCGCGGCCAGGCCATCGGTCAGCAGGTTCTGGGGATCGCGCAGCGCCTTCATCGCCCGC
Source organism: Novosphingobium sp. (assembly GCA_020848655.1). Taxonomy (GTDB): domain Bacteria; phylum Pseudomonadota; class Alphaproteobacteria; order Sphingomonadales; family Sphingomonadaceae; genus Novosphingobium. Next base: position 38,777 of record JADLHU010000101.1, on the reverse strand, counting down.
CAAGGGAGCGCATCGCGCGCGGCTTGGCAAGGCGGTTGTCAGCCCGGCGTCGGCGGCGCACCACGTGCGGCCTTGTCGCGCCCCAAAGGGACGCTATAGCGGCACGCGAACCGGCGGGGCGCAGGTGCCCATGCCGCTCCCTGCGATTATTTCACCACTGGCATAGTGTATTTACAAATCCCTATATTAACGCTGCTGCGGGACAATGTTAGGGGCCGGACAAAGGAGAACCAGTCATGAAAACGCGCGCCGCTGTTGCCTTTGCCCCCAAAACCCCCCTCGAAATCGTCGAGCTTGACCTTGAAGGCCCCAAGGCCGGCGAAGTGCTGGTGGAAATCATGGCGACGGGCATCTGCCACACCGATGCCTACACGCTTGACGGATTCGACAGCGAAGGCATCTTCCCCTCGGTGCTGGGCCACGAAGGCGCCGGCATCGTGCGCGAGGTTGGCGCGGGCGTGACTTCGGTGAAGCCGGGCGATCACGTGATCCCGCTTTACACCCCCGAATGCCGCCAGTGCAAATCGTGCCTTTCGGGCAAGACCAACTTGTGCACCGCGAGTCGCGCGACGCAAGGGCAAGGCCTGATGCCCGACGGCACCAGCCGCTTTTCCTACAAGGGCCAGACCATCTTTCACTACATGGGCTGTTCGACCTTCTCGAACTTCACCGTGCTGCCCGAGATCGCCGTGGCCAAGATCCGCGAGGACGCGCCGTTCCAGTCGAGCTGCTATATCGGCTGCGGCGTGACCACGGGCGTGGGCGCGGTGATCAACACCGCCAAGGTCCAGGTGGGCGACAACGTGGTCGTGTTCGGCCTGGGCGGCATCGGGCTGAACGTGATCCAGGGCGCGCGGCTGGCCGGCGCGGGCAAGATCATCGGGGTCGATCTCAACCCCGACCGCGAGGAGTGGGGCCGCAAGTTCGGCATGACGCACTTCCTCAATTCGCGAGGCCTGAGCCGCGAGGAAACCGTGGCCAAGGTCGTCGAACTGACCGACGGCGGCGCGGACTATACCTTCGACGCCACCGGCAACACCGAAGTGATGCGCACCGCGCTGGAAGCCTGCCATCGCGGCTGGGGCACCAGCATCATCATCGGCGTGGCCGAGGCGGGCAAGGAAATCTCGACGCGCCCGTTCCAGCTCGTCACCGGCCGCAACTGGCGCGGCACCGCCTTCGGCGGCGCCAAGGGCCGCACCGACGTGCCCAAGATCGTCGACATGTACATGACCGGCAAGATCGAGATCGACCCGATGATCACCCACGTCATGGGCCTGGAAGAGATCAACACCGCCTTCGACCTGATGCACGCGGGCAAATCCATCCGCAGCGTCGTGGTGTTCTAGTCACCCCGACACGAACGGAGACCTTTCTTGGAACAGATCAGTGCCAATCGCGCCCACGGCGGCATGCAGGGCGTCTACACCCATGCGTCCGCTGTAACGGGCACCGACATGACCTTTTCGGTCTTCGTGCCCGATCACGCCCCGGGCGCAAGGCTGCCCGTGCTGTGGTATCTTTCGGGGCTGACCTGCACGCATGCCAACGTCACCGAAAAGGGCGAATACCGCGAAGCCTGCGCGCGCCACGGGGTGAACTTCGTCGCGCCCGACACCTCGCCGCGCGGCGATGGCGTGCCCGATGACGAAGCCTATGACTTCGGCAAGGGCGCGGGGTTCTATGTCGATGCGAACCAGGCGCCCTGGTCCACGCATTTCCGCATGCGCAGCTATATCGAGGATGAACTGCCCGCGCTGGTCGCGGCGCAGTTTCCGGTCGACATGGCTCGGCAGAGCATCACCGGCCATTCGATGGGCGGGCACGGCGCGCTGACGATTTCGCTGCGCAATCCGGGGCGCTTCCGCTCGACCAGCGCCTTCGCACCGATCGTCAGCCCGCTGAACTGCCCGTGGGGCGAAAAGGCGCTGACCGGCTATATCGGCGCCGACCGCGCCGATTGGCGCCAGTATGACGCCTGCGCCCTGATCGAGGATGGCGCGCGCCTGCCCGATCTGCTGGTCGATCAGGGCGAGGCGGACGGGTTCCTGGAAGAGCAGCTCAAGACCGGGCTGCTGACCGCCGCCTGCGCGGCTGCGGGCATCCCCGCCACGATCCGCCTCCAGCCCGGCTACGATCATTCCTATTTCTTCATTTCCACCTTCATGGCGGAACATGTAGGCTGGCATGCGGAGAGACTGACACGATGACGGCAACGCAGGATACTTACGCGCTGGTCAGCGCCTATTACGCCGCGTTCAACCGGCAGGACCTGGCCGGCATGCTCGCGCTGCTGGCGGAAGACGTGCTGCACGAACCCAGCCAGGGCACGCCGCGCGCCGGCAAGGCGCTGTTCGCCGATTTCCTCGCGCACATGAACCACCGCTATCGCGAAACGGTGATCGATCCCGTCGTCCTGGCGTCGAGCGACGGCAGCCGCGCCGCCGCCGAATTCACGCTGGACGGGCAATACCTCCAGACCGACGAAGGCCTGCCCGCCGCGCGTGGGCAAGGCTATCGCCTGCGCGTCGGCGCATTCTTCGAGATCGTGGACGGACGCATCGCGCGCGTGTCCAATCACTACAACCTCAACGACTGGATCGCCCAGGTGGAAGCAGGCTGACCATGGACACGCTTGCCCGGATCATTGCCCAGCACGCCGCCAGCGAAGGCCCGCTGCTGCCCATCCTGCATGACGTGCAGGCCGCGTTCGGCTGCGTCGATGCGGCGGCCGAAGCGCAGATCGCCAGCGCGCTCAACCTCAGCCGCGCCGAAGTGCATGGCGTGGTCAGTTTCTATCACGATTTCCGCGCCAGCGCCGATCCGCGCCCCGAAGTGCAACTGTGCCGGGCCGAAGCCTGCCAGGCGCGCGGCGTGGAAGCACTGGTGCCTGCGGCCGAAGCGGCGGCTGGGCAGCGGGTGCGCCTGTCCAAGGTCTATTGCCTGGGGCTGTGCAGCGTCGGCCCGGCGGCGCGCGTGGGCGATACGGTCCATGCCCGGCTCGATGTGCCAGCGCTGACCGCGCTGATCGAGGCCGCATGACCACGGTTCGCATCAGCGACGATTCGCTCGCGCTCGCCTGCGGCGCGGATGCGGTGGCGGCGGCGTTCCTGCGCGCCGGCTGCACGGTGGAACGCGTGTCGAGCTGGGGCATGCACTGGCTGGAACCGCTGGTCGAAGTGGATGGCCCCGATGGCTGGACCGGCTTCGGCCCGGCCACGCCGGCCGACATTCCCGCGATCCTCGATGGCACTTCGCCCAAGGCCATCGGCCGCGTCGCCGATCATCCCTTCATCGCCCGCCAGCAGCGGCTGACCTTCGCGCGCGCCGGCCGCACCCGGCCGCTCAGCATGGAAGACTATGCGGCAACCGGCGGCTGGGCCGGGCTGGACCGCGCCCGCGCGCTGGCGCCCGCCGAAGTCATCGCCGAAGTCACCCGATCGGGCCTGCGCGGCCGGGGCGGCGCGGGCTTTCCCACCGGCATCAAGTGGCGGACCGTGGCCGACGCGCCGGGCGACCGGAAGTACGTGGTCTGCAACGCCGACGAAGGCGACAGCGGCACATTCGCCGATCGGATGCTGATGGAAGGCGATCCGTTTGCCTTGATCGAGGGCATGGCCATCGTTGCCCATGCCGTCGGCGCGGCGCAGGGCTATATCTATGTGCGCAGCGAATATCCGCACGCCATCGCCAAGCTGAGCGCCGCCATCGGGATCGCTGCGCCGCGCATCGCGCCCTTCCGCCTGGACGTGCGCGCCGGCGCGGGCGCCTATATCTGCGGCGAGGAAACCTCGCTGCTCAACAGCCTTGAAGGCAAGCGCGGCGAAGTGCGCGCCAAGCCGCCGCTGCCCGCCATCGCCGGGCTGTTCGGCAAGCCCACCGTGGTCAACAACGTGCTGACGCTGACCGCGCTGCCGCACATCATGGCGGCTGGCGGGGCAGAGGAATATGCGCGGCTGGGCATCGATCGGTCGCGCGGCACCAAGCCGATCCAGCTTGCCGGCAACATCCGCCATGGCGGCGTCTTCGAAACCGCCTTCGGCATCCCGCTGCGCGAACTGATCGAGGATATCGGCGGCGGCACGGCATCGGGGCGCCCGGTGAAGGCGGCGCAAGTCGGCGGCCCGCTGGGGGCCTATATCCCCCCTTCGCGCTTCGACCTGCCCTTTGACTACGAAGCCTTCGCCGCGGCTGACGCGATGATCGGCCACGGCGGCGTGGTGGTGTTCGACGACAGCGCCGACATGGGATCGCTGGCCCGCTTCGCCATGGATTTCTGCGCGGTCGAAAGCTGCGGCAAGTGCACGCCCTGCCGCATCGGCTCCACGCGCGGCGTGGAATTGCTCGACCGCATCCGCGATGGCGCGGGCCGCGCGGTCGACGCCGTGGAAGCGCTGCCCCAGATGCACAACGCATCCAAGGCCGGGCACGGCCGCGAGGCCGACGTGGCGCTGCTGACGGACTTGTGCGAAACCATGCGCTTCGGCTCGCTTTGCGCGCTGGGCGGGTTCACGCACTATCCGGTGATGAGCGCGCTGGAACACTGGCCGGAGGATTTCGGGCCAAAGGTCTTGGGGCCAGAGGAGTGCGGATGACCACGGCGCGAGACCGCACATGATCCTCGGCGCTGTTCTTGCAGGCGGGCAGTCCTCGCGCTTCGGGTCCGACAAGGCCATTGCCGAGTTCCAGGGCCGCACGCTGCTGGCCCGCGCGGTCGATACACTGTCGGGCTGGTGCGAGCATGTCGTGGTGATCGGCCGCGAGACGGCCCCCGCCCCCACGCTGCCGGACTGGCCCGGCCCCGGCCTGGGTCCGCTGGCGGGCATCGCCGCCGCGCTGCATCTGGCGCGCGACGAAGGCTATGATATGGTACTGACTTGCGGTGTCGATTCGCTCGACCTGCCGGAAAACCTGCCCGATCTGCTCGGTGCCGCCCCCGCCTTCCTGGCGACGCAGCCGGTGATCGGGTTGTGGCCGGCCAGCGCGGTCGCCGCGATCGAGGCAGTTCTCAAGGGCGAAGGGCGCCATTCGATGCTCCACTTTGCCGAAACGATCGGCGCGCGCGCGGTGAATGCGCCGGCCAATCCCGCCAACATCAACACGCCGGCGGATCTCGCCGCGCTGGAGACGCGCCATGGGCTTTGAACGACAGGCTGATTTCGGCACACCCGAAGTGACGAGCGACACGCAAGTTTCGCTGACCATCGACGGTCGCGCGGTGACGGTCCCCGCCGGCACCAGCGTGATGCGCGCGGCCGCCGAGATCGGCGGCGCCATCCCCAAGCTGTGCGCCAGCGACAATCTGGCCGCCTACGGATCGTGCCGGCTGTGCCTGGTGGAAGTGGATGGGATGCGCGGCACGCCGGCATCGTGCACCACCCCGGTGGCGCCGGGCATGGTCGTCCACACGCAAACGCCGCGCCTTGCCAAGCTGCGCAAGGGCGTGATGGAACTCTATATTTCCGATCACCCGCTCGATTGCCTGACCTGCGGCGCGAACAACGATTGCGAATTGCAGGATCAGGCCGCCGCCGTGGGCCTGCGCGACGTGCGCTATGGCTATGAGGGCAAGAACCATCTGGCCCAGCCGGTCGATGCGTCCAATCCCTATTTCGATTTCGATCCGGCCAAGTGCATCGTCTGCTCGCGCTGCGTGCGCGCCTGCGATGAAGTGCAGGGCACGCTGGCGCTGACGATCGACGGGCGCGGCTTTGCCTCGATGGTCAGCGCCGGGCAGACCGGCGACGATTTCCTGTCGAGCGAATGCGTGTCTTGCGGCGCCTGCGTGCAGGCCTGCCCCACCGCGACGCTTCAGGAAAAGTCGGTCAAGGAAATCGGCAAGCCCGAACGCGCCGTGGTCACGACCTGCGCCTATTGCGGCGTCGGCTGCACCTTCCGCGCCGAGATGCGGGGCGAGCAACTGGTGCGCATGGTGCCGTGGAAGGACGGCAAGGCCAACCACGGCCATTCCTGCGTCAAGGGCCGCTTCGCCTGGGGCTATGCCAACCACCAGGACCGCATCACATCGCCGATGATCCGCGACAGCATAGACCAGCCGTGGCGCGAAGTGAGCTGGGACGAAGCGCTGGGCTTCACCGCCGCGCGGCTGGGCGCGATCAAGGCGCAGTACGGCGCGCGGGCGCTGGGCGGCATCACGTCGAGCCGTTGCACCAACGAGGAGACGTTCCTCGTGCAGAAGCTGGTGCGATCCGGCTTCGGTTCGAACAATGTCGATACGTGTGCGCGCGTCTGCCATTCGCCCACCGGCTATGGCCTGAAGACCGCGTTCGGCACCTCTGCCGGCACGCAGGATTTCGACAGCGTGATGCACGCCGACGTGATCCTGGTGATCGGCGCCAACCCGACGGACGCGCATCCGGTGTTCGCCAGCCGCATGAAGCGCCGGCTGCGGGACGGCGCGAAGCTGATCGTGATCGACCCGCGCCGCATCGATCTCGTCCGCTCGCCGCACATATCGGCGGAACATCACCTGGCGCTCCAGCCCGGCACCAACGTGGCGGTGCTCACCGCGATGGCGCATGTCATCGTCAGCGAAGGGCTGGCCGACGAAGCGTTCATCCGCGAACGCTGCGATTGGGACGAATACCAGGACTGGGCGCGCTTCGTGTGCGACGCGCGGCACAGCCCCGAAGCGCTGGAGCCCGTTACCCGCGTTGCCGCAGAAACGCTGCGCGCCGCCGCCCGGCTTTATGCCACGGGGGGCAACGGTGCGATCTATTACGGGCTTGGCGTGACCGAGCACAGCCAGGGTTCGTCCACCGTCATGGCCATCGCCAACCTGGCCATGGTGACGGGCAACATCGGCCGCCCCGGCGTGGGCGTGAATCCCTTGCGCGGACAGAACAACGTGCAGGGCGCCTGCGACATGGGCAGCTTCCCGCACGAACTTTCGGGCTATCGCCACATCTCCGACAGCGCCGCGCGCGCGCTGTTCGAACAGGACTGGGGCGTCGCGCTGGATAGCGAGCCGGGCCTGCGCATCCCCAACATGCTCGACGCCGCGGTCGACGGCAGCTTCCGCGCGCTCTACATCCAGGGCGAGGATATCCTCCAGTCCGATCCCGATACCGCGCATGTCTCGGCGGGGCTGGCGGCGATGGACTGCGTGATCGTCCACGACCTGTTCCTCAACGAAACCGCGAACTACGCCCACGTCTTCCTGCCCGGATCGACCTTCCTGGAAAAGAACGGCACGTTCACCAACGCCGAACGCCGCATCCAACTGGTGCGCAAGGTGATGGAGCCGGCGAACGGCCCGGACGGCAAGGGCATGGAAGACTGGGAAGTGACGCAGGCGCTGGCCAACGCCATGGGGCTTGGCTGGCACTACACCCACCCGGCCGAGATCATGGACGAGATCGCCCGCCTTACCCCCAGCTTCGCCGGCGTCAGCCACGCGCGGCTGGAGGAAGCCGGATCGCTGCAATGGCCGGTGAACGAAGCCCATCCCGATGGCGAGCCGATCATGCACATCGATGGCTTCGTGCGCGGGCGCGGCAAGTTCGTGGTGACCGATTACGTCCCCACCGACGAAAAGACCGGTCCGCGCTTCCCGCTGCTGCTGACCACGGGCCGCATCCTGTCGCAATACAACGTCGGCGCGCAGACCCGCCGCACGCCCAACAGCGTGTGGCACGAGGCCGACGTGCTGGAAATCCACCCCACCGACGCCGAGAATCGCGGCCTCAAGACCGGGGACTGGGTGCGCCTGGCCAGCCGCAAGGGCGAGACGACCTTGCGCGCCGAAGTGACCGACCGTGTGGCGCCGGGCGTGGTCTACACCACGTTCCACCACCCCGAGACGCAGGCCAACGTCGTCACCACGGAATTTTCCGACTGGGCGACCAATTGCCCGGAATACAAGGTGACGGCCGTTCAGGTCGCCGCGTCGAACGGGCCGAGCGACTGGCAGGAAGACTATGCCGACCTTTCCGCCCGCGCGCGCCGCATCCTGCCGGCGGAAGCGGCCGAATAAGATGGACGCCACCCGCCTGCACACCATGGCCAACCAGATCGCCCGCGCCTTCGCCGCCGAAGGCGAGGACCAGGCGATCGCCGCCACCGCCGAACATATCCGGCTTTACTGGGACCCGCGCATGACGGCGGCGATCCTGGCGGACGATCGCAAGGCCCTGTCCCCCATCGCGGCGGCGGCCGTGGACAGGATCGCCGGCTAGGGCCAGGATCTGGCGCCCGCGTTCAGACCTTGCCGGCCGCCGCGAAGGCCAGGAACAGCGCCGAGGCGGCGATCATCACCAGCGTTGCCGCCCAGCCGAAGATCATCTGCCCGCGCGACACGGTGAGCCGCCCCATCGCGCGCGGGTTGCGCACGATCAGCATCATCACCACCATCAGCGGCCCCGCCAGGATGCCGTTGACCACCGCCGCCCAATAAAGCGCGCGCGCCGGATCGATGCCGATGCCGTTCAGCGATGCGCCGGCCAGCGTCGTCGCCGCGATCGTGCCATAGAACAATCGCGCGGACAGCGGCTTGGCATCGAGGCTGCCCGCGATCCCGGCCATTTCGGTGACGGCATAGGCCGCCGATCCGGCTAGCACCGGCACCGCCAGCAGTCCCGTGCCGATGATCCCCGCCGCGAACATCGCGGAGGCGAACTGCCCGGCGATCGGGCGCAGCGCCTCGGCCGCCTGCGCCGAGGTGGTAATATTGCGCACCCCGCTGGCGTGCAGCGTGGCCGCCGTGGCGAAGACGATGGCCAGCGAGATGATCGTGCTGAACGCCATGCCGGTCAGCGTATCGAGCCGGATGCGGCGCAGTTCCGGTCCGGCGGTGCTGGCCGTCAGGCACAGCGGCTTGGCGTGGTGGCGGTGCTGCTCCTCGATTTCCTGCCCGGCCTGCCAGAAGAACAGGTAGGGGCTGATCGTGGTGCCAAGGATGGCGACGAAGGCCGTGGCATAGGCCGCGTTGAATTGCAGTTCGGGCACCACGAGTGAGCGCAGCGCATGGGGCCACGGCACTTGCGCCACGATCACCACCGCTACGTAGGTGAACAGCGACAGCGTGGTCCACTTGAGGATCGCGGCATAGCGCGGATAGCTGAGGCCGACTTCGAGCACGACGCACACGATGCCGAACAGCAGCGTATAGAGCGCTCCGTTCCCGCCCGCGAGCAGCGCCAGCGCCGCCCCCATCGCACCCAGATCGGCGCCCAGGTTGACGATATTGGCCACCAGCAACAGCGACACCATCAGCCACAGCATCGGGCGCGGATAGTGCCGCCGCAGATTGCGCGCGATGCCGGCCCCGGTCACGCGGCCGATCTCCGCCGCGATCTGCTGGATCGCCACCATCAGCGGAAAGCTGAGCACGAAGGTCCACGCCAGCCCATAGCCGAATTCGGCGCCGACCTGGCTGTGCGTGCCGATGCCGCTGGGATCGTCGTCCGCCGCGCCGGTGACAAGGCCGGGGCCAAGCGTTCGCAGGAAGGCGCGCATCCCGCGCGGCGGGGCGGCATCGGGCTGGTCGGGTTCGGTCACGCGGCCCTAGTCGCACGCGCCGCGCCCGAAGGCCACGCCGTTTTGACAGCGCGGGGCGACCGGCTAAGCTGGCGGTGGAGGTGGCCATGCCCGCATGCCCTATACGCTCGCGTCAACGCTTCGCGCCGATCGCCGCGCTTGCCCTCGCCCTGCTGGCACCCGCTGCTGCGGCGGCGGCGGCGGGCGAAGATGGGGCAGCACAACCGCGCGCGCCGTTCGATGGCTATCCGTTCTACATGCCGATGACCGGGCTGCGCCAGCCGGCGATCCGGCTGACGATCAAGTGCGACGCATCGCGCGCGGCGCGGCGCGAGGTCTATGACGGGCCGGATGCGGCCTCGCTCTATGGCCGGGCCGAGGGCGGCTTCGAATTCGTCTATGAAGCGCTCGACGGCGCGGGGCAGCCGTGCGTCTATCCCTTCGCGCCGTGGATGCCGCAGGTCGTCGGCCCGCTCGATGGCACGCAATATATCTACCGTTCGTCGATCCCCGGCCGCCGGGTCACATTCCGCGATCCCGAGGTCTGGGCCACGGTGAACTTGCGCCTGTTCGAAGTTGGCCACCAGCGCGTGCACTTCGAGATGCGCGACATCGAGCTTGATTTCCCCGGTGCGATCCAGTCGCGCGGGGCGCTTCACCTGGAAGTCGCGCAGACCGCGCCGCCAGGGCTGTTCACGGCGGTGATCCGGCGATCGAAGATCTTCGGCGGCAAGAACGCGCTTTTCGTGCCCAGCGGGCAGATCATGCTGTTCATCGAAGACAGCGAGATCGCCGGCAACGTCGGCACCAATGTCGATCAGGAACACACGACTTACATCAACGGCACGCTGGTTTCGCATTTCCGCAATTCGATCTGGCGCGGCCAGCAGGCGTGGGACAACATCGCCAGCGGCCACCAGTTGAAGGACAAGGCCTATCTGCGCATCTATGAAAACCTGACCGTTTCCAACCAGCCGAACAATTCCACGCCTTCGGCCATGCCGCTGATCGACGCCTCGTCGTTCGGCTTCACCTGGTCGAACAACCTGCGCCTGCTGCGCATCGCCCCGGCGCAGGCCCCGCGCGATGCGCTGGTCGATCTGCGCAGCGAAATCGTCTATGGACCGCCCGAAAATTACCCCTGGCCGCTGCTCGTCACGCCCGGCTGGCGCATGCCGGCCAACCCGCTGACCGCACGGGACAAAGTCTATCTTTCGGTATTCCTCAACACTTCGGTCCGCAGTTTCCGCACCGAGCCTTATGTCTTCGCGCTGCGGCCGCAAGGCACGAACCTGAAGCCCGGCACCGACATCGTCGAAGGCAACGAACGCACCACGCCCGCCCAGCAGCGCATGGTTTCGATCGCGTTCAACACCACCGGCACCACACGGCGCGCCTATTCGCCCGAAGGCTGGACGTTCGCTGACCCCGAACTGCCGCCCGAAGCGCAATGGGTGACGAACCGCGATGCCTTCATCCGCCACGCGCTGGGCCTGATCGGCCGCTGACGGCCCCGTTTCGCCGCGAATTGCATCGCTGGCCGGGCCATGGCCGGAACGAATGACGCACTGCGGCATTGTCATCGGGGAGTGTCAAACTGGTCGGGAAGCGCAACGCAGATGAACATGTCCCTTGCCTTTTCAACGCCTCCGGCAACCGAGCCGCATTCCAGCGTCGTCGCATCGATCCTGTCGCCGCCGACCGCGCATTGCCCGGCCGGGTTCCGGCTGGCGCTGGTCGGCACCTTCGCCCCGCGCAAGTGCGGCATCGCGACCTTCACGTCCGACATGCACGAAAAGTTCGCCGAATTTCACCCCGAAATGGACGTCGATGTCTATGCGCTCGACGATCCGGCGGCGCCGATGGCCTATCCCGCCGTCGCCGGCGTGATCGATTATGACAGCAGCGCCTCGTTCGAAGAGGCCGCGCGCCGGATCAACGCATCGGGTGCCGACGCGGTGTGGCTTCAGCACGAATACGGCATCTTCGGCGGCGAGGACGGCGAGATGGTGTGCGATTTCGTGGAGCGCATCGCGCCGCCGCTGGTCCTGACCTGCCATACCGTGCTGTCCGAGCCGTCCGAACGCCAGGCAGCGATCATGCGGCACCTGGTTTCGCGGGCATCGCGCATCATGGTCATGTCGCGCCATGCCCGCGATCTGCTGATCCGGCTCTACGGCGCGCCCGACAACGTGGTCGAGATCATCGAGCACGGCGCGCCCGATCGGCCTTTCGGACGGCAGCACCAGTTCAAGCAGGCGTTCGGCCTCGCGGGGCGCAAGGTGATGATGACCTTCGGCCTGCTCGGTCCGGGCAAGGGGCTGGAAAGCGTGCTGCGCGCCATGCCGGCGATCATCGCCCGGCATCCCGATGTGGTCTATCGCATCGTCGGCGCCACCCATCCCCGGCTCGTCGCGCGCGAAGGCGAGGCCTATCGCCAGCGGCTGGTGGAACTGGCCGAGGAACTGCGCATCGCCGACCATGTCGAATGGGTGAACCGCTTCCTCGATACCGATGAACTGCTCGACCAGTTGGAAGCCTGCGATATCTACATCACGCCCTACCCCGGATTGCAGCAATCCACATCGGGCACGCTCAGCTATGCCGTGGCGCTGGGCAAGGCGGTGATTTCAACACCCTATGTCCATGCGCGCGAACTTCTGGCGCAGGACGTCGGCCGCCTGATCGAGCCGGGATCGAGCCAGGCGATCGCCGATGCGGTGAACGCCCTGTTCGATCGGCCCGACGATCTTTCGGCGATGCAGCGGCGCGCCTATGCGCGGGGCCGCAGCACGATCTGGCCGCAGTTCGCCGGGGCATCGGCGCGCCTTGCCCTGTCGGCCCTGCCCCGCCGCGCACGCCCGACGCCGCTGGGCACAACCCCCGCGCTTTCGGGCGTGTTCGCCATGTGCGACGCCACCGGCATGTTCCAGCATGCCATCGGCATCGTGCCCGACCGACGCCATGGCTATTGCGTGGACGACAACGCCCGCGCGCTGATGCTGATGAACGTGGCGCAAGGCCTTTCCCCCGAAGAACGGCTGCACCGCGCCACGACCTTCGCGGCCTTCATCGAATATGCCTGGAATCCCGATACCGCGCGCTTCCGCAATTTCATGCGCTATGACCGCTCGTGGGCGGAAGACAGCGGATCGGACGATTCCAACGGACGATCGCTCTGGGCGCTGGGCCACACCGTGGCGCTGGCGGACAGCGCGGACCTGTCGCAATGGGCGCTGCGACTGTACCGGCAGGCCGCGCCGGCCTTTGCCACGATCGGTTCGCCGCGCGCGCTGGGCTTTGCCATGCTGGGCGCGGCGCTGGTGTTGCGCAAGCATCCGCATGACCCGGCCTCGCTCGCGCTGCTGGAACGCGGCGGCACCTTCCTCGAACGGCTGCTGGGCTGGGACCGCACGTCGCACTGGCCGTGGTTCGAAAGCGGGCTGGGCTATGACAATCCCCGCCTGCCGCAGGCGCTGATCGCGGCGGGCACGGCGCTGGGACGGCAGGACTGGATCGACGGCGGCCTCGCCAGCTTGCGCTGGATCTGCGCGATGCAGGTTTCGGCGCAGGGACAGTTCCGCCCGGTCGGTTCGGAAACCTTCGGCAAGTCGCACGCCCTGCTGCCGTTCGATCAGCAACCGCTCGAAGCGCAGGCCGCGATCGAAGCGGCGGCCTGCGCCTATCGGGTGACGGGCGATGCGTTCTGGCTGGACCATGCGCGCGCCGCCTGGCGCTGGTTCCTGGGCGGCAACGATCGCGGCGCGGTGCTGGGCGATACGGCATCGGGGCGCTGCCGCGATGGCCTGACCCCGCGCGGCGCCAACGAAAATTGCGGCGCGGAAAGCATTCTTGCCTTTCAGCTTTCATACTATGCTATCGCCTCTATCCAGCGGACGGCCAATGTGGAAGACAGTGCCCGTGCCGAAGACATGACCAGGGCAGACGACAAGGCCCGGATCGAGGATAAAGGATGGGTGTTTGAACCGGCCAGATCACCCCGCCCCTGAAGTGCTGCGGATTTTCGAAACGCGCCTCCATGCCGATCCCGGCCGTGTCGTACTGCGTCCGTTTCACCTGGGCTGGCAGGCCAAGCACGCGCCGAGCAGCCGCGCGCGCGAGCTGGTGGACGATATCGCCGCGCTGGATGAAGACCGCGCGGTGCTCGAATACGGGCGCGTGCTGGCCGATTTCAAGGAACGCCACTGGCAGACGGAGCAGATCTTTTCCGATCGCTTCTGCGAAGTGGCCGAAAAGCTGGGCCTTGATCCCTTCGCCTTTTCCCCGGTGCGCCAGCGACTGATCGGATCGTACTTCTGCCACGAATATACGTTCGCGGCGGCGGCGCTGATGAACCCGTCGATCGTCCCGCATCCCGACCAGAGCGGGATGATGCACGGCGCGGTGCGCTTCATCCTGTCGCTGCGCGCGGTGGGTGAAGGCCATATCAGCTCGGTGGCCTTCCGCGAGGGCATCGCCGAGGCGGACGGCAACTTCCAGCTCTGGCCCCAGGCGAGCTTCGCCACTTCGGTGGAGCTGGAAAACGAAGGCGAAGTCGATACCGACGATGTCGTCACCGTCTGCCGCAACCCCGAATCGAGCTTGTCCAACACGGTGATCTTCCCGATCACCGAACAGCAGCGCAACGGGCTGGAAGACTTGCGGCTGGTGCGCTTCGACCATGGCGGCGGCGATTTCGAATGGATCGGCACCTACACCGCCTATTCGGGCCATTCGATCCGCTCCGAACTGATGCGCACGCGCGATTTCCGCGAGTTCGACCTTCAGCCGATCCACGGCCGCGCCGGACGCAACAAGGGCATGGCGCTGTTCCCGCAGAAGATCGACGGCCGCTTTGCCATGGTCGGCCGGCAGGACGGCAAGAACCTGTTCCTGCTGAAGTCCGACGAACTGGGCTGCTGGGACGATGAAGGCACGCTGCTTATGGAGCCGCGCTACCCCTGGGAATTCATCCAGATCGGCAATTGCGGCAGCCCGATCCTGACCGACGAGGGCTGGCTGCTGTTCACGCACGGGGTGGGCGCGATGCGCAAGTATGCGCTGGGCTGCGTTCTGCTCGATCGCGATGATCCGACACGCATCCTGGCGCGATCGGTGGAACCGGTGCTGACCGCGCAGGACGCCGATCGCGCCGGCTATGTGCCCAACGTGATCTACACCTGCGGCGTGCTGAAAGTGGGCGAACGATTGCTGCTGCCCTATGGCATCTCCGACAGCGCGGTCGGCTTCGCCACCTGCCGCATCGACGAACTGATCGCCATGCTCGATTGATCAGGTTCCCTGCGCGGCCCTGCATTTGAACGCACGCAAGGCCCGCCCCTCAGGACCGGTTGAGCAGCCGTTCCACGCTATCGTCCGCCGTGCCTTCCTTGCCGCCGCGCTGGCCGCATTCGCGCTCAAGCGCGGCGCGCAACGCCTCGATTTCGTCGTCGGTCATGTGCTCGATGCCGATGAAGCCTTCGCGCGCCTTGTCGATCGCGCGCAGCAGTTCGTCGAGCTTGGCCTGCATCGCGCCGGCATCGCGGTTTTGGCTGTTCTGGATCAGGAACACCATCAGGAAGGTAACGATCGTGGTGCCGGTGTTGATCACCAGTTGCCAGGTATCGGAAAACCCGAAGATCGGACCGGAAACGGCCCAGACGACAACGATGCCCAGCGCCAGCACGAAAGCGGCAGGACGGCCCGTCGCGCCGGAAATCAACGATGCTATTCGGGTAAACAGCTTGTCCACGGCGCGATCCAGCCTTTCCAGATGATCTGGCCCCACCAACGCGGCACCGGCGATTTCGTTGCGCGGAACCACAGCTTCCATCGCGGGTTGATCCCCGCAACCGAAGGATCAGCCCATCTCCAATTCCGCCCCCGCTTCCGCCACCCATCATCGCGATCTGCGCACCGGCCAGTCGATCTGGTCGGCCCGGCGGCGGCCGGCAATCGCAGTCAGGCCGCTGACGCGCGCGGTGCGGTGCGATGTCGCCGTGGTCGGCGCCGGGATTTCCGGCGCGCTGATCACCGAGTCGCTGACCGAGGCCGGGCTGGACGTGATCGTGCTGGATCGGCGTGGTCCGCTGCTGGGATCGACACCGGCGTCCACCGCGATGCTCCAATATGAACTCGATACGCCGCTGTGCCACATGGCCGCGCGGATCGGGCAGGACCGCGCCGAACGCATCTGGCGCCGATCGCGGCTGGCGGTCGACGCGCTGCGCGAACGCACCGAACGGCTGGCCATCCGCGCCGCCACCGCCACGCGCGGCTCGATCTACCTCGATGGCAATGTGCTGGACGCCGATGGCCTGGCCCAGGAAGCCGAAGCACGCCGCCGCGCCGGGTTCGAAGTGGAACTGATCGGCCCCGCCGCCGTACGCGAACGCTATGGCATTCGCGGGCGGCACGCGATCGTCGGCTTCGGCAACTACAGCGCCGATCCCCGCCGGCTGACCGCCGGATACCTCAACGTCGCCATCGCGCGCGGCGCGCGGCTTTATGCGCCGGCGGACGTGGCCGGCATCGAAGCCGGCGCGGACGGCGTGGTGCTGGAAACCACCGAAGGGCGCACGGTGCGGGCCGATCACGTCGTTTTCGCCACCGGCTATGAAATGCTCAAGGGCATCCCGCGCAAGGGCAACACCATCATGTCAAGCTGGTCGATCGCCACCGCGCCGCAGCCGCGCCGCATCTGGCCGGGCGCGGCGATGATCTGGGAAGCGTCCGATCCCTATCTCTACATCCGCACCACGCCGCACGGCGAAGTGATCTGCGGCGGCGAGAACGAGGAAATCGCCGATGCCGCGCAGCGAGACGCGCTGATCGCGGAAAAGACCCGCGTGCTGGCGCGCAAGCTGGGGCGGTTGCTGCCGATGATCGATCCCACGCCTGCCTTCGCCTGGGCCGGCAGCTTCGGCAACAGCCCGGTCGGCACGCCCACGATCGGGCCTATCCCGGCCCTGCCGAACTGCTATGCGGCGATGGGCTATGGCGGCAACGGCATCACGTTTTCGATGATGGCCGCGCAGATGCTGCGCGGCCTGATCACCGGCACGAACGATCCCGACAGCGATCTGGTAAGCTTCCATCGCGATTTCTGAGCGGATGGCCTGCGGAAAGCATCAGCCGGGCAGCAGCACCCGGCAGCATAGCCCGCGCGCCGGTGGCGCCAGCGCGGCAAGGCTCAGCGTGGCGCCGATGTCGCGGGCGATCTCGCGCGCGATGGCCAGGCCCAGGCCCGCTCCCGGCATCGCCTCGTCGAAGCGGCGGCCGATCTCGCAGGCCTCGGCGATCTGCGCCGCCGTCATGCCGGGGCCATCGTCGGTCACGCTGATCTCCACCCCGCCTGCGGCGCGCCGCACCGCCACGACGACGCGCGACGCGGCCCATTTTCCCGCATTGTCCACCAGGATCGAAACCAGTTCCGACAGGTCCACCGGATCGATCGGCAGCACCACGGCCGCTTGCGGATCGGCATCGAGCACGAAAGTCCTGTCGCGGTGCAGGCGGCGCATCGCCGAAACGATCGGTTCCAGCATTTCGGGCAGCGCGCTGGCCGTGCCCGGCAGGCGCGCCCCGGCCGAACTGCGCGCGCGGGCCAACTGGTATTCGATCTGCTGGCCCATGCGCCGCGCCTGGTCGAGCAGGACCGCCGCCGCTTCGGGGGCCTGGCCGCTTTCCGCCAGCCGCTCCGCCTCGTCGGTGATCACGGCCAGCGGCGTGCGCAGCGAATGGGCCAGGTTGCCTGCCTGCACGCGGGCGCGCGCGATGATTTCGGTGTTCTGTTCGATGAAGGCGTTCAGATCGTCGACCAGCGGCTCGATCTCGGCCGGATAACGCCCTTCCAGCCGGGCACTTCCGCCGCTGCGCAACCGCGATATGGCCATGGCCAGCCGGTCCAGCGGGCGCAGGCCGAAGCTGATGATGGCGATGCCCGTCGCCAGCAGCGTCACCGCCAGCACGACCAGCCACACGGTCAGTTCGCGGGTGAAGTCGCGCACCAGCCGATCGAGATGACGCTGGTCGGTGGCGATCACGAAATGCAGCACGTGGCCGCCGGGCGCCGGCCGCGTGAAGCCATAAGTGATCGCCGGCCCGGTCGGCCCGCCCAGCACCTTGTGCACCACGTTGGGCGAATGGGCGATGCCTTCGTCCAGCGCGCCACGCGTCATCGATTCCGAACGCAGCGGCGGCTGGCCGGGAAGCGAAACCTGCCAGTAAAAGCCCGAAAGCGGCTCTTCATAGCGCGGATCGGACAGGGGCCGGGTCAGCTTCGGCGCGCCCTCGGCGTCCAGCCGGGTCAGCCGCGCCAGTTCGCGCAAGTGGACTTCCAGTTCCTCGTGGTACGATGCCTCGACATGGCGCTCGAACAGGCGGATCGACGAATACCAGATCGCCCCGATGCCCAGCGACACCCACAGCAGGATCGACAGCACGAAGCGCAGCCGCAAGCTGTGCCACGGCACGGCAAGTGTCGGGCGGGGGCGCGGGGGCGCGTTCATTTCTCGAACCTGTAGCCCAGCCCGCGCTGGGTGGTGATGCGCTGCGTGCCGACCTTGCGGCGCAGGCGGCCCACCAGCACTTCCACGGTGTTGCGATCGCGCAGTTCGCCCAGTTCATACAGGTGTTCGATGATGTCGGCCTGCGGCAGGACATGGCCGGCGCGGCGCAGGAACAAGTGCAGCAGGCGGAATTCCTGCCGGCTCAGTTGCAGCGGCGCGCCATCCAGCGTCACTTCGCGCGTGATCGGATCAAGCCGGATGCCGCCGGCCTCAAGCGCCGATTCGCGCTGGCCGGACTGGCGGCGCAGCAACGCGTTCAGCCGGGCGAGCAGTTCCTCGAAGCGCACCGGCTTGACCACGAAATCATCGGCGCCGGCATTCAGCCCCGCCACCTTGTCCTGCCAACTGCCGCGCGCGGTCAGGATCAGGATCGGCGTGTCCACCCGGCCGCCGCGCCAGTGGCGCAGCAGGTCCATGCCGCTGCCATCGGGCAAGCCCAGATCGAGCACGACGGCATCGATGTGCTCCATTTCCGGCCAGGCTTCGGCATCGGCGCGCGTGGTCGCCAGATCGACCGCGAACCCCGCGCCGCGCAGCCGGTCACCCAGCCGCCGGCCCAGTTCGGCGTCGTCCTCCACCAGCAGCAATCGCATCGGCCCGGCTCCTTCCGCCCGCACGCGGCTTTACGCCCGGTAGCTGACAACAACCTGCCGGATTGGCAAGTTTCTGACAGGTTGATGCGGCAGGACCGGCCCATGAACAACCGGCCCATGAACACGCGAACCCTTTCCTGCGCGCTGATCGCGGTGCTGGCGCTGGGCGGTTGCGGCGGGGCGGCCGATCAAGCGGCACCGGACCCGGCCGGGGCGACCGAGGCCGCGCCCGGCGCGATCACCGCCGCGCAGATCGCCCGCCTTGGCATCAGGACCGAACCCGCGCGCGATGCCGGTCCGCTGCCGCTGGGCACGGTGCCCGCGCAAGTCACCCTGCCGCCCGAGGCGCGCGTGGCCGTTACGGCCCCGTTCGCGGGCGCGCTGGTGCGGCTTTTCGTGATCGAAGGGCAGGAAGTTTCGCGCGGGCAGGCGCTGGCCGTGGTCCGCGCCGCCGAGCCGGTGCAATATGGCGCGAACCTGGCCCGCGCGCGCGCCGAACTGACGCTGGCGCAGACGCGCGCCGCGCGCCTTGGCCAGCTCGCCCGCGAAGGCGTGGTGGCCGGCGCCCGCGCCGACGAAGCCAGCGCGCAACTGCACCAGGTGCAGGCCACGATCGCCGAAAACCGCCGCCTGCTGGCGCTGGGCGGGGCCAGCCCGGATGGCACGATGACGCTGCGGGCGCCGATTGCGGGGCGGCTGGCCCATGTCGCGGTGGAAACCGGCGGCCCGGTGGGCGGCATGACGGCGCCTTTCGTGATAGAGAACACCGCCCGGTACCGGCTTGACCTGCAACTGCCCGAACGCATCGCGCGCGCGGTTCGCCCCGGCATGGCGGTGGACGTGCAGGTGCCCCAAACCGCCGGTGGCGCGCCGGTGATCGTTTCGGGCAAAGTGCTGTCGGTCGGCGCTTCGATCGATCCCGCGACGCGTTCGGTCCTGGCCAAGGCCAGCATCGGCGGCGCGCCCGGCCTGGTTTCCGGCCAGAACCTGATGGCGGTGATCAAGGGCGCCGATGTGGCGCGCGGCGGGGTTTCGGTTCCGTCTGTCGCCGTCACGCAAAGCCAGGGCCAGGCCTTTGTCTTCGTGCGTGCGGGCAATCGCTTCGTGCGCCGCAAGGTGGCCGTCGTCGCCGAAGCCGGCGGGCGCAGCGTGATCGGCGAAGGGCTGACGCCGGGCGAGCCGGTCGCCGTCAGCGGCGTGGCCGAACTCAAATCGCTGCTGGCGGAATAGCGCGATGCTGCGCAAACTCGTCGAACGCGCGCTGGCGCTGCGACTGGCGGTGCTGGGGCTGGCGCTGCTGCTGGCCGGCATCGGCGCGTGGTCTTTCGCCAACCTGCCGATCGACGCCTTCCCCGACATCAGTTCCACCCAGGTCAAGGTGATCCTCAAGGCGCCGGGGATGACGCCCGAGGAAGTGGAAAGCCGCGTCATCACGCCGATCGAGATGGAGATGCTGGGTATCCCCCGGCAGACCGTGCTGCGCTCGGTCGCCAAGTATGCGATCGCCGACATCACGGTGGACTTCGCCGACGGCACCGACATCTACTGGGCGCGCAGCCAGGTGGCGGAGCGGCTCAACACGGCGATGGGCGACCTGCCCGGCACCGTCAGCGGCGGCATGGCGCCGATCTCAACGCCCCTGTCCGACATGTACATGTTCACGTTGGAAGGCCCGCAAAGCCTGGCGGAAAAGCGCCGCGTGCTCGACTGGACGATCCGCCCGGCCCTGCGCACGGTGCCCGGCGTCGCCGATGTCAACGCGCTGGGCGGCCATGTCGAAACCTTCGAGGTCGCGCCCGACAATGCCGCGCTGGCCGCGGCCGGCCTCAGCATGGCCGATCTGGCCGCGGCGATCGAAAGCAGCAATCGCAACGACGGCGCTGGCCGGCTGGTGACGGGCGAGGAAGCGCTGATCGTGCGCTCCACCGGGGCGATCGCCACGCTGGATGACCTGGCCGCCGTCGTCGTGCGCGGCGAAGGCGGCAAGGTGGTGCGCGTGGGCGACCTGGCCAGCGTGCGCACCGGCAGCCTGACGCGATATGGCGCGGTGACCAAGGACGGCAAGGGCGAGACCGTGGAAGGCCTGGTCATCGGCCTGCGCGGCGCGGACGCGCGCAAGGTCGTGGCGGGGGTCAAGGCGCGGCTGGAGGAAATCCGGCCGGCCCTGCCCGGCGGCATGACCGTATCGGTGTTCTATGACCGTTCGGACCTGATCGGCCGCGCCGTGGGCACCGTGGAAAAGGCGCTGGTCGAGGCGACGATCCTTGTCGTCGTGCTGCTGCTGCTGTTCCTGGGCGATCTGCGCGCTTCGGTGATCGTGGCGCTGGCGCTGCCGATGGCGGCGCTGCTGACCTTCATCCTGATGGGCGCGATCGGGCTGACCGCCAACCTGATGAGCCTGGGGGGCCTCGCCATCGCGGTCGGCATGCTGGTCGATGGCGCGGTGGTGGTGGTCGAAAACGTGGTCGAGCGCCTGTCCGACGAACGCCACGCGCAAAGCGCCAAGCTGCACGCGGTGCTGGTCGCCAGCGCCGAAGTGGCCAAGCCGGTCGCTTCGGGCATGGCGATTATCGCGCTGGTCTTCCTGCCGCTGCTGACGCTGGAAGGGCTGGAAGGCAAGCTGTTCTCCCCCGTCGCGCTGACCATCGTGCTGGCGCTGCTCTGCGCGCTCGTGCTGTCGCTCACGCTGATCCCGGTGCTGGCCTATTTCGGCCTCAGGGTGAAGGCCGGGCACCACGAACCCTGGCTGATGCGCAAGATCGCGCCCGGCTATGCCGCGCTGCTGGCCAGCGCGTTCCGGCACAAGACGCGCGTGTTCACGCTGGCCGGCCTGTCGCTGGTGCTGGCCGGCGGCGCCTATGCGCTGACCGGCAAGACCTTCCTGCCGACGATGGACGAAGGCTCGGTGATCGTCCAGCTTACCAAGCTGCCGTCGATCTCGCTCGATCATTCGGTGGCGGGCGACATGAAGGCGCAAAAGGCGCTGCTGGAACACGTGCCGGAAGTCGATCACGTGATCGCCCGCGTCGGATCGGACGAACTGGGCCTTGACCCCATGGGGCTGAACGAGACCGACAGCTTCCTCAAGCTGAAGCCGCGCGACGAATGGCGCGTGCGCGACAAGGATTGGCTGGTCGAGCGGATGCGCGCGGCGCTGGCCCAGTTGCCCGGCATCGAACCCAGCTTCACCCAGCCGATCGAAATGCGCATTTCCGAAATGCTCACCGGCGCGCGCGGCGATCTGGCGATCAAGCTGTTCGGCCCCGACCTTGCGGAACTGTCGCGGCTGGCCGGCCGGATCCAGGGCCGGCTTCAGACGATCGACGGCACCAGCGAAGCGATCACCGTGGCCAACGACCGCGTGGATTATCTCCAGTTCGATATCGATCGCGTTGCCGCCGGGCGCGCCGGCATGCCGGTGGATGCCTTGCAGGACATGATGCGCGGCCAGATCGAAGGCCAGCGCGCCGGGGTGGTGGCCGATGGCAACCGCCGCGTGCCGATCGTGCTGCGCGGCGGCGGCGGCGAGGCCGGAAGCGGCGCCGCCCCTTCGCCACAGGCCTTCGCCGATACGCTCTATCGCGCGCCGGGCGGCCAACTGGTGCGCGCCAGCGATGTCGCGCGGGTCGAGCGCGTGGAAGGGCCGGTCAAGCTGGAACACGAGAACGGATCGCGCTTCGCCATGGTGCAGGCCTTCGTATCGGGCCGCGATCTGGTCGGCTATGTCGAAGAAGCCAAGGCCGACATCGGCGCCCATGTGAAACTGCCGCCGGGCTATCGCATCGTCTGGGGCGGACAGTTCGAAAACCAGCAGCGCGCGTCTGCGCGGCTGGCGGTGATGCTGCCGGTTTCGGTGCTGATGATCTTCGGCGTGCTCTTCGCCACGCTCGGCTCGCTGCGCGCCGCGTTGCTGATCCTGGCGAACATTCCCTTCGCGGTGGTCGGCGGGATGATCGCGCTGGCGCTTTCGGGCGAATATCTTTCGGTGCCCGCCTCGGTCGGTTTCATCGCGTTGCTAGGCATCGCGGTGCTCAACGGCCTGGTCATGGTCAGCTATTTCCGCCAGTTGCGCGAACAGGGCCTGCCGCTGGCCGAAGCCGTGCGGCGCGGGGCGGAGCGGCGACTGCGTCCGGTGCTGATGACCGCGACGATCGCCGCCTTCGGGCTGGTCCCGCTGCTGTTCGCGACGGGGCCGGGTTCGGAAATCCAGCGCCCGCTGGCCATCGTCGTCATCGGCGGGCTGATCACGGCCACGCTGCTGACGCTGGTGCTGCTGCCGATCCTTTACGAACGCTTCGGCGAAAGCGCCGTCGAACGCGCGGCGGGCGACCGCGCCCATCCCGCCGGCGCGAGGGACTGAGCCGATGCGCAAGGCGCCGATCCTGCTCGCCCTTCTGCTGGCCACCCCGGCATTCGCCGAACCGGGCCTCCCCGACGAAGCCGCCGTCGCCGCCGCGCTCGATGCGCATCCCGGCGTCCAGGCCGCCGCCGCCCGCGTCGCCAGCGCCGGTGCCGAAGCCCGCGCGCTGGTGCGGGGCACGCACGAGTTCACCGTTTCGGGCAGCTATGTGCGCCGCTCGGTCGATCGCGAAGGCCGGTTCAACGAATACGATGCCCAGGTCACGCGCCCGATCCGCCTGCCCGGCAAGGCCGCGCTCGATCGCCGGATCGGCGAATACGGTGTCGATGCGGCGCGCAACCTGGCCGAGGACGCGCGCCACCAGGCCGCGCTGGGGCTGGCGCAGCGCTGGTGGGACTGGCTGGGCGCGGCAAGCGAAGCCGTGGTCGATCGGCAATCGGTCAGCAACCACGAAACGCTGCTGGCGGCGGTGCGCAGCCGGGTGGCGCAGCGCGATGCCGCCGTGCTCGATGCCGATCAGGCCGAAGCGGCGCTGGGCGCGGCGCGGCTGGCGGCAGAGCAATCGGCCGGGCGCGAACGGCTGGCCCGCGCGCGGCTGGCCGCGCAGTACCCCGCCCTGCCCCTGCCGGCCCAGGCGCCCGACGTGCCGCAGCCGGCCTTGAGCGAGGCGGAGCTGACGCGCTTTCACGCACTCGTCACCGCCGACAGCCACGAGATCGCCGCCGCGGCCGCCGCTGCGCGCCGCGCCGCCGTGCTGGCCGATCGCGCCCGCGCCGATCGCATCGCCGATCCCTCGATCGGCTTGCGCGCCTTTTCCGAACGCGGCGGGATGGAGCGCGGCGGCGGCCTGCTGTTCTCGATGCCGCTGGGCGGCGGCCATCGCCAGGCGCTGAGCGAGCGCGCCGAAGCCGAAGCCAGCGCGGCGCTGGCCGAGGAACGCGCCGCGCGCTTCAACGTGCGCGAAGTGGCCGATGGCGACATGGCCGAAGCGCAGTATCGCCAGGCCGCCTGGCGCCGCGCGCGCGAGGGGCTGGACGCCCAGGTTGCCGCGCTGCTCAAGCTGCGGCGCGGCCACGCGGCGGGCGAGATCGACTTTGCCGACCTGCTCTACGGCGAACGGCAGGTCCACGATGCTTTCCGCGTGGAAGCCCTGGCCCGCGCCGACGCCATGCGCGCGCTGACCAAGCTGCGCATCGACAGCCACGAACTGTGGCTGGCCGACAAGGACAGCGCCCCCTCGCCCGCCCCCTGAGCCGCGCCCGCCTATCCCGCCAGCACTTCGTCCACCCAGGCCGGCACGATCGCGCTTGCCGCGCCAAGCCGGCTTTCGTGGAACCACGCCGATCCCTGCGATGGTTCGAGGTTCAGTTCCAGCGTCCGCGCGCCGATGTCGCGCGCGTGGCGCACCAGGCCGGCGGCGGGATAGACCGCGCCCGATGTGCCGATCGAAACGAACAGGTCCGCATCGCGCAGCGCCGCGTGGATGGCGTCCATGCCATAGGGCATCTCGCCGAACCACACGACATCGGGGCGCAGCGCGCGCGCGCCGCAGGCCGGGCACGGCGGCCGGTCGATCAGGGCATCGCGCCAGCGCGCGCGGGCATCGCAGGCGACGCACCAGGCGTTGAGATGCTCGCCATGCATGTGCAGCACGCGCCGCGCACCGGCCCGCTCGTGCAGGTCATCGACGTTCTGGGTGACGATCAGCAAGCCGCCCGGCCACGCCGCATCGAGCCGCGCCAGCGCTTCGTGCGCGGCGTTCGGGGTCTTTTCCTGGATCGCGGCGCGGCGCATGTCGTAGAAACGCAGCACCAGGTCGGGATCGCGCGCGAAGGCCTCGGGCGTGGCCACGTCTTCCACGCGGTGCTGTTCCCACAGCCCGCCGGCGCTGCGGAACGTGTCTATGCCGCTTTCGGCGCTGACCCCGGCGCCGGTCAGGATCACGATATTGCGGACGCGATTCATGGTGTCACCTTGTCGTCACCGCGAACTTGATTCAGGCTCGATTGTGCCCCAAGCGCTGCGCAGTGTTTGCGGCACGATCGATGCCGAAACAAGTTCGGCATGGCGATCGGGTCTGGAATTCAGCATGGCAAATATCGGCATTATCGGCAGCGCAGGACGGATGGGGCAGGCGATCGCCGCCGTGATCACCGCATCGGACGACACATTGGCGGGCGGCATCGACAAGGACGGCGATGTCGCGGCGCTCGCGGGCTTGAGCGACGTTCTGGTCGATTTCTCCAGCCCGCACGCGCTCGAAGCCAATCTCGACGCGGCCATCGCGGCCGGGGTTCCGGTCATGCTGGGCACCACCGGGCTGGAGGAACGCCACCACTGGCTGGTCGATCACGCCGCCGAACACATCGCCGTGCTGCAAACGGGCAATACCTCGCTCGGCGTGACGCTGCTCGCGCATCTGGTGCGCGAAGCGGCCGGCCGGCTGGGCGAAGACTGGGATATCGAAATCGTCGAAACGCACCACCGCATGAAGGTGGATGCGCCTTCGGGCACCGCGCTGCTGCTGGGCCAGGCGGCGGCCGAAGGGCGCGGCATCGATCTTGCCGCCAACAGCGTGCGCGGCCGCGATGGCATCACCGGCGCGCGCACGGCGGGCACGATCGGCTTCGCGGCGCTGCGCGGCGGCACCGTGGCGGGCGATCACAGCGTGCATTTCCTGGCCGATGGAGAGCGCATCGCGCTGTCGCACCTGGCCGAAAACCGCACGATCTTCGCACGCGGCGCGGTGCGCGCGGCGCAGTGGCTGATCGGCAGGCCCGCCGGGCGCTATACCATGCCCGAGGTGCTGGGCCTTTGAAGCGCGACGATGTGTTCGAATTCTTCCGGCGGCTGGCCGAAGCCAACCCCGCGCCCGAGACCGAGCTGGAATTCGGCAACACCTACCAGTTGCTCGTCGCCGTGGTGCTGTCCGCGCAATCGACCGATGTGGGCGTGAACAAGGCCACGCGCGCGCTGTTCCGCGATGTGAAGACGCCGCGCCAGATGATCGATCTGGGCGAGGAAGGCCTGAAGCAGCACATCAAGACCATCGGCCTGTTCAACGCCAAGGCGAAGAACGTGATCGCGCTGTCCGAAATCCTCGAACGCGATCACGGCGGCGAAGTGCCGGCGGATCGCGACGTGCTCACCACACTGCCCGGCGTCGGCCGCAAGACCGCCAACGTGGTGATGAACTGCGCGTTCGGGGCGGAAACCTTCGCGGTCGATACGCACATCTTCCGCGTCGGCAACCGCACGGGCCTGGCCAAGGGCAAGACCCCGCTGGCGGTGGAAAAGCAGCTTGAGAAGAAAGTGCCCCAGCCGTTCCGCGTCGGCGCGCATCACTGGCTGATCCTGCACGGCCGCTACATCTGCAAGGCGCGCGCGCCCGAGTGCTGGCGCTGCCCGGTGGCGGACTTGTGCCGCTTCAAGGACAAGGCGCTGGAACGCGCCGCCCGCCCGGCTGCAAAGCTGCGGAAAGATCTGCGCCCGGCGCCGTAAACACCCAGGAACAAGGGATTTTCACGATACCTCAAGCGCGCTTGAGGTTGGCGTTTCCCCTTACTGCTCGGGATCGATGTTCAGTCCGCGCCGGCCGTCGGCCGCGGTGTGCGCGGGGGCGTGGGGCGGTTCCGCGTCCGGGTCCATCAGCGGCTGGAGCATACCCTCGCTGCGCGTGATGACCGCAGTTGCCACCGCGTTGCCGACCACGTTGGTGGCCGAACGGCCCATATCCAGGAACGTGTCGATGCCCAGCAGCAGCGCGATGCCTTCCACCGGCAGGCCGAACTGCGCGAGCGTGGCGGCGATCACCACCAGGCTGGCGCGCGGAACGCCGGCGATGCCCTTGGAACTGATCATCAGCGTCAGCAGCATCAGAATCTGCTGCTCGATGCCAAGGTGGATGCCATAGGCCTGCGCGATGAAGATCGTCGCGAAGCTCATGTACATCATCGAACCGTCAAGGTTGAAGCTGTAGCCCAGCGGCAGGATAAAGCCCGAAATGCGGCGCGGCACGCCGAACCGGTCCAACTGCTCGAACAGCTTGGGCAGGCTAGCTTCCGACGATGCGGTGGAGAAGGTCAGCAGCACCGGTTCGCGGATATAGCGGATCAGCGTGAAGATGCGGCGGCCCAGGAACGCGCCGCCCAGCGCCAGCAGGATCGTCCACAGCAGCGCCAGCCCGAAGTAGAATTCGCCGATCAGCACGCCATAGGTCACGACGATGCCCAGCCCCTTGGTGGCCACGACATTGGCGATCGCGCCGAACACCGCGAACGGCGCGAAGCGCATCACGTATTCGGTGATCTGGAGCATCAGTTCGGCCAGCGCCTCGGCCCCGCGCACCAGCACTTCGCCCTTTTCGCCGATCGCGGTCAGCGCCACGCCGGCGAACAGCGAGAACACCAGGATCTGCAGGATGTTGTTCTGCGCCATCGCGTCAAAGGCGCTGGTCGGGAACACTTCGAGCAGGAAATGGCGGATCGACAGGTCTTTGGTCGCCAGGTCGCCCACCGGCCCCGCCGCGTGCAGGTCCAGCCCGGTGCCCGGCTGGAACAGGTTGACCAGCACCATGCCCAGCCCCAGCGAAACCAGGCTGGCGGTGATGAACCAGCCCAGCGCCTTGCCGCCGATGCGGCCCAGCGCGGCGCTGTCGCCCATGCCTGCGATGCCGGTGACGATCGTCGCCAGCACCAGCGGGGCGATGATCATCTTGATCAGCTTCAGGAAGATGTCGGGCAGCAGCTTCAGGTAATCGGCCAGCATGGCCAGCGTCGGATCGCCCGCCGGATAGCCGCGATTGAGCGCGTAGCCCGCCGCGATGCCCAGCGCCATGCCGATCAGGATATAGAGTGTCAGTCGCTTCGCCATGCCCGCCCCTTCGCGCCCGGTCCCTTCGGGAACGCGGCGGACGCTAGGGGCACGGGCAGGCTTCTACAAGCGCGTTCGCGCGCCCGCCTCAGGCACCCAGCGCCGCCACGGCAATCCGCGTGTAGACGCGCGCCAGCGCGTCGAGGTCGGCCAGGGCCACGGCCTCGTCGCGCTTGTGCATCGTGGCGTTGGACAGGCCGACCTCGATCACCGGGCACAGCGCCTTGAGAAAGCGCGCGTCCGACGTGCCGCCGCTGGTGGAGGCCTCGGGCACCACGCCCGTCTCCGCTTCGATCGCGGCCGCGACCAGCGCGGAAAACGCGCCCGGCTCGGTCAGGAACGCCTCGCCCGAAATCACCGCGCGGGCGGTTGCCCCATGGCGCGCGGCGATCTGCGCCACGCGCGCGGCCAGGCCTTCGCCGGTGTGCAAGTCGTTGAAGCGGATGGAAATGCGCGCGCCG
Source organism: Novosphingobium sp. (assembly GCA_020848655.1). Classification (GTDB taxonomy): domain Bacteria; phylum Pseudomonadota; class Alphaproteobacteria; order Sphingomonadales; family Sphingomonadaceae; genus Novosphingobium. The sequence goes on along the minus strand of JADLHU010000101.1, from coordinate 10,423 downwards.
GCCTGTGGCGGGATCACGTTGGTGGCGGGATTGCCGATGGCGATATCGGTGATTTCCAGGTTCGAAGGCTGGAACCAGCCCGGTCCTTCGTCCAGCACCAGTGCGTCGAGTTCAGCCAGCAACGCCACCAGGCGCGGCGCGGGATTATCGGCCAGGTGCGGATAGGCGACATGCCCTTCGCGCCCCGCCACGTCGAGCCAGATGTTGACCGAGCCGCGCCGCCCGATCTTCATCATGTCGCCCAGCCGGTGCACCGAAGTCGGCTCTCCCACCAGGCAGAAATCGGGGATTTCGTTCACCGCGCGCATGTGATCGATCAGGGCCAGCGTGCCATACTTGGCCGGGCCTTCCTCGTCCCCGGTGATGATGAAGCTGAGCGTTCCCGCATCGGCCGGGATCGCCCGCACCGCCGCGACCATGGCGGCAATCGCGCCCTTCATGTCCACCGCGCCGCGCCCGTAAAGCAGATCGCCGCGCCGTTCGGGCGCGAAGGGGGCCGATGTCCACCCCTCGCCCGGCGGCACCACGTCGACATGGCCGGCGAAGGCGAAATGGCGGCTGCCGGGCGGCCCCTGGCGAATCGCGAAGAGGTTTTCCACCGGGCCTTCGGGCGCCTCGCCCGCCAGCGCGCGGTGCACCGCGAAGCCCAGCGGGGCAAGCTGGGCTTCAAGGCAATCGAACACCAGCCCCGCCGCCGGTGTGACGCTGGGACAGGCGATCAGCGCCTCGGCGAGTTCGGTGACGGAGAGGACTTCCTGCATATCGCGCTTTCGCATATGGGCTATCCGCGCCCGACACAAGCGGTCCGCCAGCGTCCGGCGAAGCAGGGAGCAACCACATGCCACGGCTCGATCTCGATGCGATCCCCCAGATCAACACCACCAGCTATCCGCCCGAACATGCCGAAGCCGTATCCGGGCGCTGGTTTCGCCGCCTCGCCCCCGCCAGCGGGCTGACGCACATCGGCGCGAGCCACGTGGTGCTGAAACCGGGCGCCTGGTCCTCGCACCGCCACTGGCACGATGGCGAGGACGAGATGGTGGTGATGCTGTCGGGCGAGGCGGTGCTGGTCGAAGGCGGCCCAGACGAAACCCCCACGCGCACCGTGCTGCGCGCCGGCGACATCTGCACCTGGCCGGCGGGCACCGGCATCGGCCATAACCTGTGCAACGAAAGCCAGGCCGATTGCAGCTTCGTGGCGATCAGCGGCGGCGCGCGCACCGGCGGCGGCTAGTCCGACATCGACATGCTGTTCACCGCCGACAGCCGCTATATCCACAAGGATGGCAGCGACTATTAGACTGGACGGCGCGCGGGTGGCCTAAGCCCCCGCTGGCGCCTCGTACTGCTCGATCACCCAGTCCTCGCTGGCCGATGCGGCAACCCATTCGCGCATCCAGTCATGTTCCCAGACCGCTTCGACATATGTCAGCGCGAAGCCGGGCAGCGGCACGCCATACGTGATGAAGCGGCTGACCACCGGGGCGTAGATGATGTCCGCCGCACAGAACGTGCCGAACAGGAATGGCCCGCCCCGCCCGAACCGCGCCCGCGCTTCGGCCCACAGCGTCAGGATGCGCACGATATCGGCGTGGGCGTCCTCGTCGATCGTGGTGCCTTCCACCGTGCGGCGGATGTTCATCGGCAACTGGCGGCGCAGCGCCGCGTAGCTGGAATGCATTTCGGCCACCATCGAGCGGGCCATGGCGCGGGCATCATCGGCCTTGGGCCAGAACCGGTCGCGCCCAACCTTGTCGGCCAGGTATTCGATGATCGCCAGGCTGTCCCAGACCACCGCGTCGCCATCCCACAGCACCGGCACTTTGCCGTGCGAGGGAGCGATTTCGCCGATGTGGCGCTTCTGCTGCTCCCAGTCCTCGCCATAAAGCGGGACTTGCAGTTCCTCGAAGGCGAGGCCCGATTGCTTGACAGCCAGCCAGCCGCGCAGCGACCAGCTCGAATAGTTGCGGTTGCCGATGATCAGTTTCATGCGCGCGCCCTCACCCCCCTGCCGTTCAAACCCCGGCGTCCCCCAGAACGGCGGTGCGCAAGTCGTCGATGCCCATCTTCAGTTCCGAAGACGTGACCGACACCACCGGATAAGCCGCCGAATGCTTGCGTGCCTCGGCCTCGGTCGCGGCGATGACGGCGGCCAGGTCGCTCGCCTTGATCTTGTCCGCCTTGGTCAGCACCAGCCGATAGCTGACCGCCGCCTCGTCCAGCATCTTCATCATCTCGATGTCGACCGGCTTCACGCCGTGGCGCGAATCGATCAGCACCAGCGCGCGTTTCAGTTCCACCCGGCCGCGCAAGTAATCGCGCACCAGCCGCCGCCATTTCTCGACGACCTTGACCGGGGCCTTGGCATAGCCATAGCCCGGCATGTCGACCAGCCGCATGACCAGCGGATCGCCGACATCGAAGAAGTTCAGTTCCTGCGTGCGGCCCGGCGTCACCGATGTGCGGGCGATCGCCTTGCGCCCGGTCAGCGCGTTGAGCAGCGACGACTTGCCGACGTTGGACCGCCCGCAAAAGGCGATTTCGGGCGCATCGGGATCGGGCAGGAATTCCAGCGCGGGCGCGCTTTTGAGGAACGCGATCGGCCCCGCGAAGAGCTTGCGCGCCCGTTCGGCCAGGGCCGGCGATTGCGCCTCGTGATCCTGGCTCATGCCGTCCTCCGTCCCGGCCGCGTCTGGCTTTGCCACGTCAGGTCTTGCCGCGCGCGGCCGCGCGCTCCGCGTCGGAGGCATCCTTGGCGGCTTGCGCCTTGAGCTGCGGATGCTTGCTGTAGAGGTACTTCTGCTGCGCGATGGTCAAGAGGTTCGACGTGATCCAGTAGATCAGCAGGCCCGCCGCGAACGGCGCCATCACGAACATCATCACCCAGGGCATCAGCGCGAAGACCTGCTGCTGCATCGGGTCCATCGCCGTGGGGTTCAGGCGGAACTGCAGGAACATGGTCACGCCCAGCAGCAGCGCCAGAATGCCGATCGCCAGGAACGAAGGCGGCGTGAACGGCAGCAGGCCGAACAGGTTCAGCACATGCAGCGGATCGGGCGCGGACAAGTCCTTGATCCACAGCACGAAGGGCTGGTGGCGCATCTCGATCGCCAGGATCAGCACTTTGTACAGCGCGAAGAACACCGGGATCTGCAGGAAGATCGGCAGGCAGCCGGCCAGCGGATTGACGCCCTCCTGCTTGTAGAGCGCCATGATTTCCTGCTGCTGCTGCTGCTTGTCGTCCTTGTAGCGTTCCTGGATCGCCTTCATCTTCGGCTGGATCGCGCGCATCGCGGCCATGCTGGCGAACTGTCGCTGCGCCACCGGGAACATCACGCCGCGCACGATCAGCGTGAGCAGGATGATCGCCAGGCCGAAGTTGCCGACCGCCTTGAACAAGGCCTTGAGCAGCATGAAGATCGGCTTTTCGAACCAGCGGAACCAGCCCCAGTCGATCGCCAGGCCGAAGTTCGAAATCCCGGCTTCCTCATAGCGATCGAGGACATCGCTTTCCTTGGCCCCGGCGAAGAGGCGCGTGGTGCGCGTCAGTTCCTTGCCGGGGGATACGACGACCGGCTGATACAGCAGGTCGGCGCGATAGATGCCGCCGCCCTGCGCGCGGAAATCGCTGCTGGTGGGCGAAGCGTCGGGGATCAGCGCCGACAGCCAGTAGATATCGGTGAAGCCCACCCAGTTGGTCTTGGCGGGGTTCGCGGCGATGCCGGTCTTGACCACGTCGGAATAGTTGGGGCCGAACTGCACCGCGCCGTCGAACGCGCCGATCGGGCCGGAATGGACGTTCCAGGTATCGACGCTGGCGGTCTTGTCGGTACGGTTGATCAGCGCGAAGGGGCGCACCACGAACGGCGCGGCGCCGCGATTGGTCACGCTTTGCGTCGCGGTGATCATGTAATCGCTGTCGATCGCATAGCGGATCGCGAAAGTCTGCCCGGTGGGGTTGGTCCAGGTGAGCGTGACGGGCGTGGCGGGCGTCAGCTTCGCGCCGGCGGGCGCGGTCCACACCGTGGTGGCGTTGGGCAGCGCAACGCCGCCCGCGCCATCGTCGCCGGCCACCCAGCCGAACTGGGCGAAGTGCTGCGCCGGGGTTCCGGGGGGCGAGAACACGCGGGCCGGGCCGCTGTCCTTGTCCACCGCCGCGGTGTGGCGGTTGGTGGTCAGGTCATCGACCAGGCCGCCGGTCAGGCTGATCGAGCCGGACAGGCCCGGCGCGGCCACCGGAATACGGCCGCCGATGGCCAGCGCGGACTTCAGGTCCCTGGCTTCCAGCGCGATGTCGGCCGGATTGGTCAGCCCGCCTTCGCGCGTCGGCTTGGCCCCTTGCGGCGCGTCGGGCGCGGCGGGAGAGCCGGACGGCGTGGCCGTGGCCGCGACCTTGGGCTTGTTCGCCTGCGGATAGAAATAGCGGACGCCCGCATCCCAGCCGAAGAGGAGCAACCCGGTCAGCAGGACCGCCAGGATGATGTTGCGCTGGTTTTGCACGAAGCGTCCCTATTCAATTTCCGGTTGTGCGGGAAGATACTGTGCCGGCTTTACGGCACCGGGTCATAGCCGTGACCCCCCCAGGGGTGGCAGCGCAATAGACGCTTCAGCGCCAGCCAGCCACCCTTAATCGCACCATGCTTTTCCAGAGCCTCTATCGCGTATTGCGAGCACGAGGGCATGTAGCGGCACGATGGTGGCAGCACGCGCGACGGGCCAAGCTGCCAGCCCCGCGCGACCAGGATCATCAGGCGCTTCACGGGCGCGGCGCCTTGGCGGACACGGCCTTGCCCGTGGCGGAAGGCTTGTTCGCCGGCGAAGCCTTGCGCGGGCCGCGCGATTTGCGCGGTGCATCGCCCTTGCCCTCGCGGGCGCGGGTCAACGCGGCGAGCAGTTCCTCGCGCAGCAGCGCGAAATCGCGTTCGATCCCGCCTTCGCGGCCGATCAGCACATGGTCGGTATCGCCCATGCCATGCACGGGCAGCACATCGCGCAGCAGCGCCCGGAAGCGCCGCTTCATGCGATTGCGGACAACGGCGTTGCCGATCCGCGTGGTAACGGTGATGCCGAATCGCTGCCCCACGCCACCGTTGGGCCGGGCCAGCAGCACGAAGCCGGGACGCGAGACGCGCAGGCCGCGATTGGCGGCCAGGAAATCGGCGCGCTTCGAAAGGACCACGGGCTTCACCGCCCTGGCCCCAGCCGATTCGCGCGCCGGCGCGTCGATCAGGCCGAAAGCTTCTTGCGACCGCGCGCGCGGCGGGCGCGCAGCACATTGCGGCCGCCGGGCGTGGCCGAGCGCGCGCGGAAGCCGTGGCGGCGAGCGCGGACGAGGCGGCTGGGCTGGAACGTGCGCTTCATCTCAATAACCTCGAAATTCTCGATACCCTTGCGGGCGAACAAAAAGGGCCGCCCGCGAAGGCGACCGTTCAATCAGGACGCTGCCGTTACGGGAGGCGGGGATTCGAGTCAAGGGCGCAAGGCCGGCCCTCCCCGCTGCGCCTTCAATCGAAGCCCACCCACGCGCGCATCTGTTCCGCGGTCATCCACTTCGCCCCGGCAAAGGGCACCGAATTGGTCATGGCATAGAACGCGCTGGCTTGCGACGGGGGCATGCCCATGGCGCGGTAGTAATCGATGTAGACACGGTTTTCGGGCGCATCGGCAGCGAAATCGGCGGGTTCGCGCCCATCTTCGTCCTGCCACGAATGAACCGCGAATGCGGCACCGGCTTCGGCTGAACGGTGCGCCCCGGCCAGGAACAGTTCGACCGCGCCCGAGCCGACGAAGCCGCGCGCCGGCACATGCGTGGCGATGCCGCGCGCGCGGATCATGCGGCCCAGCGCCAAGTTGGCGCGATCATCCTCGGTGCCGGGGCAATCGATCATGTCCACCGTGGCAATGCCGGGATAGGCGGCAAGCATCGCCAGGAACGCCGCCGGAGAGCGCGCGTCGGTCACATCGACCAGCGCCGCGCGATTGGCATCCAGCACACGGAACGGCCCGAATGTGGCCATGAATGTTGCAAGTCCGCGCGGGGTGGCCGCAGCCTCGGTCGCGACGAAACGCTCTCCCCCACCGTCGCCATCGGCCGGGACGATCTCTTCCCAGACCACGTCCTCGATCACGACAGGCGCCGGGATGCTGGCCTGCGCCGCCACGGGTCGGGCAAGGCAGGCCAGCAGGGCCAGGAGAAGCATGGCGGTTCGGCGCATCGCGCGATTGTGCGATCCCACGCTTTACCCGAATGCTGACGGCCACGGTTAAGCGCCGGAAACCACGAATGCCCATCGGTCCATTTTTCGAATCAGTCGCCCTCTCGACAGCGCGGCGGGCCTCGGCCATCACGGCGGCGACGGATCGCGAAGGGGGGCAAGCAACTGGTCGCGCTGGTATCAACGGTGGCCTATCTGGGGCTGGAGGCGCGCGCGGTCGAAGTGCAGTGCCAGATCGCGCCGGGCATGCCCGCCTTCGCGCTGGTCGGCCTGCCCGACAAGGCGGTGGGCGAAAGCCGCCAGCGCGTGCAGGCGGCGCTGGCCGCGATGGGCCTGTCGCTGCCGCCCAAGCGCATCACCATCAACCTTTCCCCGGCGGACCTGCCCAAGGAAGGATCGCATTACGACCTGCCGATCGCGCTGGCGCTGCTCGCCGCGATGGGCGTCGCCGATGCCGAGCAACTGGCCGATTTCGTGGCGGTGGGCGAACTGGCGCTGGACGGGCGGATCATCGCCTCGCCCGGCGTGCTGCTGGCCGCGCTCCACGCCTCCGCCGCCGAAAAGGGACTGATCTGCCCCGCCGCGCAAGGATCGGAAGCGCGCTGGGCCAGCGGCGTGGCGGTGGTGGCCGCGCCCGATCTGGTCAGCCTGCTCAACCACCTGAAAGGCACCGCCGTGCTGCCCGCGCCGCAGCCGGGCGAAGCGCAGCCGCCCGCGCCGGGGCCGGACCTGCGCCAGGTGAAGGGGCAGGAAGTGGCCAAGCGCGCATTGGAAATCGCGGCGGCGGGCGGCCACAACCTGCTGATGGTGGGGCCGCCGGGCGCGGGCAAGTCGCTGCTCGCCAGTTGCCTGCCCGGCATCCTGCCTGATCTGACCGCGGCAGAGGCGCTTGAAGTCTCGATGGTCGCCTCTGTCGCGGGCACGCTGGAAGATGGCCGCATCAGCCGCGCCCGGCCGTTTCGCGCGCCGCATCATTCGGCCTCGATGGCGGCGCTGACGGGCGGCGGGCTGAAAGTGCGCCCCGGCGAAGTCAGCCTTGCGCACCTGGGCGTGCTGTTCCTCGATGAACTGCCCGAATTCCAGCGCGCCGTGCTCGATTCGCTGCGCCAGCCGCTGGAAACGGGCGAAGTCAGCGTGGCGCGGGCCAATGCGCACGTCACCTTCCCGGCGCGGGTGCAGTTGATCGCGGCGATGAACCCGTGCCGCTGCGGCCACCTGGGCGATCCGGCGCTGGGGTGCAGCCGCGCGCCGCGATGCGCGGCCGATTACCAGAGCAAGGTATCCGGCCCGCTGCTCGATCGCATCGATCTGCACGTCGAAGTCGATCCGGTCAGCGCCGCCGACCTGGCCCTGCCCCCGCCCGCCGAAGGATCGGGCGAAGTCGCCGCGCGCGTCGCGGCGGCCCGCGCCGTGCAGACCGCGCGGCTGGACGGCACGCGCGCGCGCACCAACGCCCAGCTCGATGGCGATGCACTCGAAGCGCACGCCACGCCCGACGAAGCCGGGCGCAAGCTGCTGATGCAGGCGGCGGAAGCGATGCGGCTGTCGGCGCGCGGCTACACCCGCATCCTGCGCGTGGCGCGCACCATCGCCGATCTGGGCGGCGCGCAAGGGGTGGGCCGCATCCACGTGGCCGAGGCGCTCAGCTATCGGCGCCAGCCCCCCAGGGCTTGAGGCGGCGGGCGGGATGGACTGGGGACCACCTCGCTAACAAACCCACGGCCCTAAAAACCCCACCCCCGCTCAGGCTGAGCGGATGAGAGTGGTATCGGCGATCCCCTTGGCCGCCCCAAGATAACCGCCCAGAAAGGCGCCCCTCCTCCCCCGGTTCGGGGAGGAGAGGGCGGCAAAGGTCAGTTCGTCTTTTCGGGCGCCGTAGCGGCGTGGATTTCGGCCTTGGCCTTGTCGGCGGCGGCTTCCATCTTGTCGCCCATGCGGTCGGCGGCGGATTCGGCCTTCTTCGCCGCATCGTCGACAGCGGCCGCGCCCTTGTCGGCAGCGGTGCCTACGGCATCGGCGGCCTTGTCAGCGGCGGCGCTGGCCTTGGCGGCCGCGCTGTCGGCATCTTCGGCGGCGGACGAAGCGGTCGCTTCGGCCTGTTCCTTGGTTTCCTTCGAACAGCCGGTCAGCGCCAGGCCCGTGGCCACGGTCAGCGCGAGAATCACCGATTTACGCATGAATAGTCCCTCCTTGTTGCTCGTTTGAAAAATGCGGGGTGCCTGCCCGCGGGGTCGAGTCCTCCGCGCGCGATCCTGCCGTGTCTGGCGGCAAAATCAATCGTCCGCGTCAAGCTGGCGCAGCACTTCCAGGATAGCGCGCGGATCGCTGGCGAAGCCCAGGTGATTGCAGCGCACCGACACCGCGCGATCACGCTCCCCCGCGCGGCCGCAGGCCGAACGCGGCGCGATCACGCCGTCGCGCGGGCTCCACAGCGCGATCGTCGGCACGGGCGGCTTGGCGAAATCGCAGACGACCGGCGGTTCGTCCACCGGATGCCCGGTGACGAGTTGATAGGCGCGCCAGGCATTGTTGGCGCGGCGATTCCCCGAAAACGGCGTGCCCATGGTGATCACGCGGCTGACGGCGTGGGGTTGGCGGCAGGCGATCTCACGCGCGAACAATCCGCCCAGGCTCCACCCGACCAGCGCCACCGGCCGGCCATACAGCCGGTGAAGCGCATCCACCCGGCGCATCAGGAAGGCGAAATTCTCGGGCGTGGGGCCGAAGTTGATGCCCATGCCCCAATCGTGCGCGCGGTGCCCGGCGTTGAGCAGCGCGCGCTGCATCGGCTTCATCCGCGCCGGATGCGCGCCGAAGCCCGGCAGCAGCAGCACCGGTTGCGGGCGCAGCGCGATGTGCCGCACCACCTCTGCCCGCCGGCGCGTGCCCAGCGTGCGCAGTTCGGCCCACAGGAAACGCAGCGGCGGACCGCTGACGCCTTCCGGCCCCGGTTCGCGCGCCAGCGCGGCGCGGCGGGCCAGTTCGCGCCGGGCACCGGCGGTGCGCTCACCCGCTTCGCGCCAGAACTGGGTTCCGGCCGTAAGCGCCGCAGCGCGAAAGCTGTCGATCATCGCCATTGCGCGGGCTTTATAGCATCAAAAGCTACGGCGCATGAACCGTTCCGCGTTCGGCCAGCGGCGTTTAGGGACAGGACCTACTTGGCCTTGGCCGCCCCGGCCGCGCCGCCTTCGGCCACGCCGGGCGTGATCTCGGTGCCGTTGCATTCGCCCACGCGGCGCGAATTCATGGTCATTTCGGTGGTCATCTGCTTGCCCGGCTGGATTTCCATCTGCGTGACCATGTGCAGGCTGTAGGCCTCGGGACTATACGTGCCGTTCATCGTGACACGCTGGGTCAGGCTGTCGTGCTTGCAGCTCATCACCGCGTCGATCTTGCCGCCGGCCATCGTGAAACTATCATACTGGCATCCCGTGCCCGCCTGGCGGAACTGGCTGCCATCGGCCTTCGCCGCCATTTCCGGCGTCAGGCAAACCGCCATGACCTGTCCGCCGGCCTTTTCGGCCTGGCCTTGCATGGTCGATGCGCCGAACTTCATGCTGGCCTCCCAGCGGCCGGGCAGCGGCTTGTTGTCGCTGGCGGCGACCTTTTCCGCCACCGATTCCACGCTTTCGTTCTTCGCCGTCACGGTATCGCCGCTGTTGCAGCCGGCCAGTGTGCAAGCCGCCAGCAGCGGCACGATAACGGTCAGGCGCATCGAACTCTCTCCCCCGGGGTGATCCCGCGCCGCACCGTTTATCAGCCAGCCGCGCCCCTGCCAACGGTGCGGCCACGCAGGCGCATTGCACCGGCGGCCCATGTTCTCCATATATTCCGCATGGCCGAACTCGTTATCCGCCGGGGACTCGAAGAACCCGACACGTCCGCATCCTTCGTCCCGCACAAGCCGCAGCGGCCCGAGAAGGTCGAGGGCGGCAAGCCCTTGCGCATCGTGTCGGAATACGAACCCGCCGGCGACCAGCCCACCGCCATCGCCGAACTGGTCGAAGCGACGCGCGCCGGGGACAAGACCCAGGTGCTGCTGGGCGTGACCGGATCGGGCAAGACCTTCACCATGGCCAAAGTGATCGAGGAACTGCAACGTCCGGCGCTGGTGCTCGCCCCCAACAAGATCCTCGCCGCGCAGCTCTATGGCGAATTCAAGAGCTTCTTCCCCGACAACGCGGTGGAATATTTCGTCAGCTATTACG
>JADLHU010000100.1 GCA_020848655.1 Novosphingobium sp. | reverse complement strand
CGGCGCGCACCTTGTCGCGCGTTTTCGGGGTGTGAAGGCCCAGTTCCGGCTCGGCATGGATGGCGCGGCGCAAGGCGACGATGCTGCCGGCCAGGGCACGGGCATCGTCGATCAGGCTGTCATGAGGCATGGCGGCGATCTTACCCGAAGGCCGGGCGCTGTCGAGGGGAGAGCGCGCCCTCCCATCACGCCATCACGCCATCACCCCAGCCCGCCGCGCAAGCTGCGCCACGCCGCAAGCCCCAGCCCCAGATAGGACACCACGCCGCCGACGGCGACCGCCCAGGCCACGCCCGCCGCGCCGAAGCGATAGAGCGCAAGCACCGCGATCACCCGCGCCGCCGCGCCCAGCAGCCGCGCCAGCAGCGCGAAGCGGGCGCGGCCGGTGGAATGCAGCACCGGTTCGAAAGCCACGCTGGCCAGGTCGAAGCTGGCCGCCACCGCCAGCGGCACGAGGATCGCCGCGCCGCGTTCGAAATCATCGCCGCCGATCAGATCGAGCAAGGGCTTGCCGGCCAGGATCGCGATGGCCACCACGGCGGCGCCCGCCAGCGTCGCCACCAGGCTGGTCTGGTAGACCAGCTTGCGGAAATCCGCCGCCGCCGAGGACGCGCGCGTCGAGGCCACTTCGGCATAGACCGCGCGGGTCAGCAGCGAGGACAGCTTGCTGAGCGCCTGGGTCAGTTGCGAGGCGAGGCGGAACAGGCCCGCCGCGCGCGTGCCGATCAGCGCGCCCACCGCCAGCAGCGGCCCGTTGCGCGTGAACGCTTCCAGCGTGGCGCTGGCATAAGTGACCAGGAAGAACTGGCGGATGCCGGGGTTTTCCGCCAGCGCCAGCCGCCAATCACGCAGGTGCGCCACGCGCACCGCCTGCGGTGCGAGCCGCCGGGCCAGGGCCCAGTAGGCCGCGGCCTCGATCAGGTCGATCGCCGCCCAGGCGAACAGGAACTTGCCCACGGTCGGCCCGTGCCACCAGATCGCCACCGCCGCCAGCAGCCGCCCCAGCGGCACCACCGCTTCGACATAGACCGCCATGTCGAAGCGGTTCAGCGCGCGCACGATGCCGGTGGGGGCCGAAACCAGCGCCCAGACCATCGCGCAGTTGAAGGCGAACGCGGTGTCGACATAGGCCGGGTTGAGATCGAGCGCGGGCCCGAAGCCATAGATGACGATGGCCGAAAGCGCGCAGCCGCAGACCGCGCCCAGCGCATCGAACAGGCCGCACAGCACGCCCAGCCGCCCGAACCGGTCCCAGTCCTGGTTGTGCACGTGTTCGCTGCCATAGCGCACGACGACGCGCCAGGTCTGGAAGCCCGCCACCGCGATCAGCGCCTGCGCGGTGCCGAAGATCAGCGAGAAGTGGCCGAAGTTCTTGAGGCCGAGCGAATGGGTGAGGATGGCCAGATAGCCCAGCCCGCACAGCGCGCCGAACCCCTTGCCGCCCAGCAGCCACGCGGTGTTGGCGAAAATCCGCGCCATCGGCGATTTCGGCACGGAACGGACGCGGGCGGCGGACATTGCCAGTCGTCTGGACGAACGGCCTGCCCAGCGCAAGCGCGCGTGCCCGCGCCGCCTTTCCCTTTCGGCCCATTGCGGATATGGGCGCGCGATGATCGAACACGCCATCCTGCTCAGCGCCGGCCAAGGCTCGCGCATGTTGCCGCTGACCGCCGAACGCCCCAAGTGCATGATCGAATTTTCGGGCCGCAGCCTGATCGAATGGCAGGTGGAAATGCTGGCGCGCGGCGGGGTGAAGCGGATCGACGTGGTCACCGGCTTCATGACCGACATGGTCGACGAATGCCTTGCCGCGATCCGCGATCCGCGCGTCGAGATCCGCACGCGCTTCAATCCGTTCTACAAGGTGGCCGACAACCTCGGCTCGTGCTGGATCGCGCGCGATGCGATGGACGGCGATTTCCTGATCCTCAACGGCGATACGCTGGTTTCGGAAGAGATCGTCGCGCGCGTGCAGCAAGGCAGCGACTGGCCGATCGCGGTGACGGTGGACGTCAAGCCCGCCTATGACAGCGACGATATGAAAGTATCGCGCGAGGCGGGCGCGAACGGCCGGCTCAACCGCATCGGCAAGACGCTGACCGCCGCCGAAAGCAACGCCGAATCGATCGGCTTCCTGGCGTTCCGGGGCGAAGGCGCGGCGCTGTTCCGCAACGCCGTGCGCGCCGCGATGCGCACCCCCGAAGGCGTCCAGCACTGGTATCTGAAAGTGATCGACAGCCTGGCCCCGACCGGCAAGGTCGGCACCGTTTCGATCGAGGGCCTGGGCTGGGCCGAAGTCGATTTCCTCAACGACATCGAAATCGCGACGCGGCTGACCGACACCTGGGTGTAAAGGCAGCCGGGGGTGCGGCGGCGCCCGGTTCGCGTGCGATCCCCATCGGACCGGGAAGAGACATGGCCCCGGAACCACGTTCAGGGTGACGACGAATCAGGAACCGGGCTTCGGTTCCATCCTATGATCCGAACGCCGCCTTCAACCAGTCCACCAGCGCCGCCATCCGCGCCGCGTCGAGCGTCACGGCCTGGCCCAGATCGGGCACTTTCGGCCAGCCGGCATCGGGAAATTCCAGCCCCTGCCACGTGCGCGCGCCGTCATAACGCGGGATGACGTGGAAGTGGACGTGCGGGTCCACCATCATCAGCATCAGGTAGTTGATCCGGTCATAGCCGACCGCGCCGGCCAGCGCCGCCTCGATCGCGGAGGTCACGCCTTTCAGCTCGGCATGCGCGCCGGCCGGCAGATCGCCGAACGCGGTGGCATCGGAACGCGCGGCCAGCACCAGGCTGCCCAGCGTCGGCTGCGCGGGGCGCGCCAGCACCAGCCAGTGATCGAATTCGCGCACCAGCGTGGCGGGCCAGCCGAACTTGCGGATCGTTTCGTTCATGATGGTACTTCGGCCAGCCACGACGACACGCGCCCGCCGCGCGCGGTCAGCGCCATGGCCTGCGCCAGCCGCACCGCGTGGACCAGGCACGAAACCACCGTCCACCACGCCACCGCCAGCAGGCCCAGGTCCGGGCGGGCGAAGAGCATGGCCACGAACAGGATCACCATGTTCGGATTGCGCCGCGCGGTGATCAGCCGGAACTGGCTGTCGAAGTGGCGCCAGACGTGGATGTGGATGCCGCCGTACAGCTTGATGAACGCACCCTCGATCAGCCGCTGCACGACATAGCCGCCCAGGATCGCCGCCATCACGAAGCTGAAGGTCGGCGTGTCATAGGCCAGCCCCCAATGCGCCAGGCCCGTCGCCCAGAACCACCACCAGAACGGCGGGTGTACCAGATCCAGCCCATGATCGAACACATCGCCCCACGCCGAGGACGTGATCGTGCAGCGCGCCAGCTTGCCGTCCACGGTATCGAGCACCATGAACCCCAGCCCCAGCGCCATGCCCAGCCAATAGCGCCCTTCGGCGAACAGCACCGTCGCCGCCACGCACAGCACCGCGCCCAGCGTGGTCACCATGTTGGGCGTGATGCCCAGCCGGGCGGCGATGCGCGTCAGCACCAGCGCCCATTCGGGCCAGAGATACTTGGTGAGAAGATCGGTCACGCCCTTGTAGGCGCCGAAATAGCTGGCGCGTTCCAGCAGGCGCACCGTTTCGGGGCGCAGCGGCATCAGGAACGGCGTTTCGCGCTTGCGCAATTGCTTGTTCTCGATCGTCGGCCGGTCCTCGTAGGCCAGCATGGCCAGCCCGGGCAGCGCCTCTGCGGCGCGGCCCTGGCGCATCGCGGCGGCGATGGCGGCGGCCTGGGCGCCATCGCGGCAGTGCGCCAGCACCGGCACGCCGCCCAGCGTCAGCACCAGGCCCGGCATCGCCGCGACATGGGCCAGCCAGGACGGATCGAACGCGAAGGCGGCATTGGCCAGAACCTGCGCGCCGGAACCGGGCGCGGCTTCATCGGCATCGGTGGTCAGCGCGCCGGCGCGGGCGATGCGGCGGACCCGCTCTCCCGCCAGAAGCCCCCAGAGTCGGGTGGGATTTTCGCCGATGGTGACGACGGGAACGAGCGGGGAAGGCGCGGCCATGGCCCGCCCGTAACCGAGCGGCGCAGCGCTGGCAATCGCCGCGCCGAAAGGCGTCGCACCGCAACAATCTTGTAACACGAATGTGTCAGGGGCTGATTTTGGATGATTTTGCCCAGCGGCGGCGCTAAGAACGCTTTGCCGTGCACGGATCCATATACGAATTCGACAGGCTGCCGTTCGTGGCGAAGCCTTCTGCGCGACCGGCCTCGCGTCGGTCCAGCCGTGCGCGCAGCGAACGCGCGGTGCCGCTGGTGGGCATCATCCGCAATCCGCGCAGCCACCGCAACAAGGGCCAGTCGCCCGAACTGGCGGACTGTTCCAACATCCTCACCGAAACCCCCGCCACGCGTGAGGCGCTGCGCGACAGCCTGCTCCAGTTCGCCCGCCGCGACATCGATTACCTGGTGGTCGATGGCGGCGACGGCACGGTGCGCGATGTGCTGACCTGCGGCGATGATATCTTCGGCGATGACTGGCCAACCTTCATCGTCCTGCCCAAGGGCAAGACCAACGCGCTGACGGTGGACCTGGGCCTGCCCAATGCCTGGTCGCTTACCGAAGCGCTGGCCGCCGCGCGCAATGGCCGTTCGGTGGTGCGCCGCCCGCTGCGTGTCAGCGCCGCCGATGCCGGCAGCAGCGCTGTACAGGGCTTTGTGCTGGGCGCGGGCGTGTTCACCCAGGCCACCGAAGCCGGGCAGGAAGCGCACCGGCGCGGCGCGTTCAACAGCCTGGCCGTGGCCGTCACCGTGCTGTGGGTGCTTTTGCAAACGCTGTTCGGCGGGATCGGCAATGCCGCGCGCTCGTGCTCGCCGATGCGCCTGCGTGACCGGGCCAGCGGCGAAGAACTGCCGCACGGGCCGAAGGGCGATCCGGGCGAACGCTACCTGATGATCGCCACCACGTTCGAACGCTTCCCGATCGGCGCGCGCCCGTTCGGCAAGGACGTGCGCCCCGGCATGAAGATGGCGCTGGTCGATTGGCCGGTGCGCTGGCTGATCGCGCTGCTGCCGGCGGTGATCTTCGGCTTCTATCCCGGTTTCGTGCAGCGCAGCGGCGCGCACCGCCTCCATGTCGACGATGTGGACCTGGAACTGGGCGACAGCTTCATCATCGATGGCGAAGCGTTCCCCGCCGGGCGCTACGTGCTCCAGCCAGGTCCGCAGATCACTTTCGTGGTTCCATGATCGAAACGCTGCAAGGCCGGGTCGCCGGCCAGCTCGCCGCGCCGGTCGAAGCGCCGGTGCGCGCTTTCGCCGCACGGCTGGCCGATGCG
>JADLHU010000099.1 GCA_020848655.1 Novosphingobium sp. | reverse complement strand
ATGGAGAAGAGCACCCCCGAACCGCCGGACACGACCTGGCCCGGCTCCACCGCGCGGGTCAGCACCAGGCCCGCTTCGGGCGAGACGATGTTCAATCGGTTGGTGCTGGCCCGCAATTCGCCCAGCTGCGCCTGCGCCACGCGCACGCGCGCCACGGCCGAATCGCGCGTTGCCGTCAGCCGATCGATATCGGCCTTGGAGATGAAGCCCTTGTCGACCAGCTTGAGGCCGCGATCGAGATTGGCCTGCGCCAGTTCCGCATCGGCGCGCGCGACATCGATCTGGGCGGCAGCGCTGGCGATCTGCTGGGTCTGCACCGAGCGGTCGATCACGGCCAGGACCTGGCCCTTGCGCACCCAGTCGCCCGGCTCCACCGCGACGGACACCACGCGCCCGCCTTCGCCCACGGAACCGACCGGCATCTCGCGGCGCGCGGCCAAGGTCCCGGTCGCTTCGATCGTGCCCGCGACGCTGGTGGTGCCCGGGGCGACGACCGTCACCACCGGAAGCTGTTCCGCCGCATCGAGCGTGGCGTCCTCGTCTCCGCCATGCAGGAGCAGGCCGAACAGGATCAGACCGCCGACGATGCAGGCAACGATGATCGCGATCTTCCGGCGCGAACCGAAGGATCGTTCGAAGCTTTGGTTCAGGCCGGTCTCTTCGTCGGCAACGCCCGCTTCGGCCGGTAGGCCAGTTTCGTAGTTCATCACCCCGATTGTCCCAGCCTGCGATACAGGCTTGCTGTCGCGGCGCATGCCGCGATGATCCCGATGCGCCAGGACCGATGGGGGAATAGCCTCGGGGCAAGCGGCTGACAATCGACCGCTTGCCCCGGGACGGATTCGTTTACAAGGTTCCGCATCCGCGACGTTCCGGCTGGCAATGCATCCTGCCCGAACGTCGCGGCCGTAGCGGCTCTTTCCTTATCGGACGCGACCACGCTGGATCAGGTTGAAGATCGCCAGCAGCACCACGGCGCCGGCAAAGGCGATCAGCAATCCGGTCAGCGAAAAGGCCTGCACCGTACCCTGGACGCCGAACAGGGGCCCGGCCAGCGCGTTGCCGACCAGCGAACCGACGCAGCCGACCACGATGTTCATCACGATTCCCATCGATGCATCGCGGTTCATCACCATGCTGGCGAGCCAACCGGCGATACCGCCGACGATCAGTGCGATAATCCAGCCCATCCTCAGTTCCTCCTCTTGCGAATGTGATTATTGCGAATGCGACTATACCCCGGAAGTGTCGTCGGTGAAACGGCGGAGGAAAGGGAGCGTTCCCGATGCACACAAGCGGGCGGAAGGGGGAAAGAAAAAGGGCCGGCATTGGCCGGCCCTTCATCCTGCAGCATGTGCCGCTGGCTCAATATTTGAGCTGGCGTTCGTAGAGATCGCGATAATGCTGGATCCGCGTCACCCGCAGGCCCTGCATGCCGGAACGGTCGACGGCGCGCTGCCACGACGCGAATTCCTCCAGCGTCAGGCCATAGCGCTCGAGCACTTCCTCGATCGTCAGCAACCCGCCATTGACGGCCGCGACGACTTCCGCCTTGCGGCGCACGACCCAGCGACGCGTATCCGCCGGCGGCAGATTCTCCAGCGTCAGCGGCTCGCCGAGCGGGCCGATCACTTGCGCGGGGCGTATTTTCTGGTTCTCGATCATTCTATTCCTCGGTCGCCGGTTTGTGACTGCCCCACAACAGTCCCCATGCCGTTCCCAGACTTGCCTTTGCCTAAAGCATTAGGGTTAACGCTCGGTTTGCATTGTTCCGCGCCGGTCAGAGTGCGGCCTGCATGCTCGGCAAAACTGCCGCCATTCTCGTGACTTACTTCGATCAGCATGCGCCGCAGATCGGCAGCCGCGGCGAACCGCGCGACCAGTTCGGGCCATGACAGCGCGCGCAGGTGCCGTCCGACATCCTGCCCGCGCGGGACCGAGCCGCTTCCCCGATCCGGAAGTTTGCGTCCTTCGAACATGGCCCGTTCATAGACCGGGAAGGGTCAAGATCGGGTAAAGCCGCGTTTTACCGGTGGTTAGGGTCTGTAAAGGGATTCCGCCGCCCCGTTTTGCCCGAAAGCCCCTGTTGCTGTATGGGGCGCGCATGCTCGAAACCCGCCCTCCCGAATCCAGGCGCGAAGCCGATCAGGATGCAGCCGCGCTGTTCGCGCTGCCGCGCGCGGCGGCGGACAGCCGCATCGTCGTGGCGATGTCGGGCGGGGTGGACAGTTCGGTCGTGGCCGCGCTGGCGGCGGCGAGCGGCGCCGAAGTGATCGGCATCACTCTCCAGCTTTACGACTATGGCGCCGCCACGGGCCGCAAGGGCGCGTGCTGCGCGGGCGACGACATCCGCGATGCGCGCCAGGTGGCCGACCGGCTGGGGATCGCGCATTACGTGTTCGACCACGAATCCTCCTTCCGCGAGGACGTGGTGGAACGTTTCGCCGACGAATATCTCGCCGGACGCACGCCGATCCCCTGCATCCGCTGCAACATGGGCCCGAAATTCACCGATCTCCTGCGCATGGCGCGGGAACTCGGCGCCGATTGCCTGGCGACCGGCCATTATGTCCGCCGAATCGCCGCCGAGCATGGCCCCGAACTGCACCGCGCGCTCGATCCCGCGCGCGACCAGAGCTATTTCCTCTACGGGACCACGCAGGAACAGCTGGACTTCCTGCGCTTCCCGCTGGGCGGCATGCCCAAGGACGAGGTCCGCCGCATCGCGGAGCGCGAAGGGCTGAAGGTCGCCGCCAAGCCCGACAGCCAGGACATCTGCTTCGTGCCCGATGGCGATTATGCGGGCATCGTCCGCAAGATCCGCCCCGCAGGAGTGGCTCCGGGCGCGATCGTCCATGCCGAAAGCGGGCTGACGCTGGGCGAGCATCCGGGCGTGATCCACTACACGGTGGGCCAGCGGCGCGGGCTGGAGATCGGCGGGCAGAAGGAGCCGCTCTACGTGGTCGCGCTCGATGCACCCAATGCCCGCGTGATGGTCGGGCCCAAGCGGATGCTGGCGGTATCCGCCGCCCGGATCGTGGAGACGAATCGCATCGGCCCGCTGCCCGACATCGGGCCCGACGCGCCGCTGACCGCCAAGGTGCGCTCGCTCGCCCGGCCGGGTCCCGTCACGCTGGACGGGCCGCTGGGCGATGGCGCCTTCGCCACGCTGCGCTTCGTCGAGCCCGAATATGGCGTGGCCCCCGGCCAGGCCGCGGTAATCTATGCGGGTGACCGCGTGGTAGGCGGCGGCTGGATCGACGGGACGGAGCCGGCCGGCTCCTGATCCCTCAATCGTCCCACGGCTCCAGCACGCAGCCCCAGCCCTTGCGATATTGCGCGGTCTGGCTGGCGAGCAGCGGCACGCGCGCCGTCACGCTCTTCGTCTCGTCATCCGCGCTCAGCATCACCAGGCCCAGGCCGGGTTCGGACAGGTCGCGGCTGCAATCGCCGATCGGCCGGCCGGCGACATAATGGCAGGAACAGCCGATCCGCGCGCCATAGGCGGTGCCGGCCGAGAGATAGCCGCTGATCGGCGCGCGGTAGAAATAGCCGACCGCGCCCACCAGCACCACGGCGATCGCCAGCAGGCGCAGGATGCGCCGACCGCGATTGCGGCGCCCCAATCGGTTGCCGGAACGGCTTGACCGTAGCTTTGCGGTTGCCATGTGCCCCTGCTTGCGGAAGAGAACGTGCCGCCATGAAGCGGCTCCTGCGCTCCCTTATCGTTTCGCTCGCCCTGCTGCCAGCCCTCGCTGGCTGTGGCGGCTCGACGGCAGAACCGCTCCCCCCGCCGAGCGACGCCTCGCTCGCCGCGATCAAGCCGAAGCCGGGGGTGGACCGGCAGGCGCTCGCCCGCCGGATCGACGCGCTCTTCGCCAAGGATGCGCCGGGCACCACCCAGGCGCTGATCGTGATGCGCGGGGGCGAGATCGTGGCGGAACGCTATGCGCAGGGCTTCGGGCCGGAAACGCGTTTCCAGGGCTGGTCGATGTCGAAGACGGTCACCGCGGTGCTGATCGGCCTGCTGGTGTCCGAAGGGCGGCTGCGGCTCGACGAATCGGCGCCGATCCCCAACTGGCAGCGCCCCGGCGACCCGCGGGGCGAGATCACCGTGCGCCAGCTCCTCCAGATGCGGTCGGGCCTGCGCCACGTCGAAACGGCGGACCCGCCCTTCAACGCCGATACGGTGCAATTGCTGTTCATGGACGGGCGCGACGACATGGCCGCCCAGGCCGAGGCCGAGCCGCTGGAAGCCGAGCCCGGCCGCAGCTTCAAATATTCGACCGCCAGCAGCATCATCCTGTCCGACATCATCGCCCGCGTGCTGACCGACAGCAAGGATCCGGGCACGCGCCGCGCCGCGGTCGATGCCTTCCTGCACGAACGGCTGCTGCATCCGCTGGGCCTGAAGAGCATGGTGGCGGAATACGACGCCGCCGGCACGAT
>JADLHU010000098.1 GCA_020848655.1 Novosphingobium sp. | reverse complement strand
CTGCGCGACTGGGGCGTTTCGCGCCAGCGCTATTGGGGCACGCCGATCCCGTTCATCCACTGCGATGCCTGCGGCGTGGTGCCGGTGCCGAAAAGCCAGCTTCCGGTCGTATTGCCCGAGGACGTTGATTTCGCCACGCCCGGCAATCCGCTGCTGCGCCATCCCACGTGGAAGCACGTCGATTGCCCGCAGTGCGGCCAGGCGGCCGTGCGCGAGACGGATACGCTCGACACTTTCGTCGACAGTTCGTGGTACTTCCTGCGCTTCGCCAGCCAGCCCGCCGACAAGCCTTTCGATCCGGCCGAGATCGCGCGCTGGCTGCCGGTGGAACAGTATATCGGCGGCATCGAGCATGCGATCCTGCACTTGCTCTACGCGCGCTTCTGGACGCGGGCGCTCAAGCGCATCGGGCTGATCGACATCACCGAGCCGTTCGCCAGCCTGTTCACGCAAGGCATGGTCACGCACGAGACGTATTATCAGGAGGTCGTTGACTACGATGCTCCAGAGGGCGCGCCTCGGGCGATTACGAGGTATTTGTCTCCCGGAGAAGTTGAATGGCGAGAAGACGAGCGAGGGCGCTATCTCGCTGAACGTGTGACGAATATTCCGGTGAATATCGGCCGCGTCATCAAGATGTCGAAGTCGAAGAAGAACGTGGTCGATCCCGACGAGATCGTCGCGACTTATGGCGCCGACGCGATCCGCTGGTTCATGCTGTCCGACAGCCCGCCCGAGCGCGACCTGCCGTGGTCCGAAGCCGGGATCGAGGGCTGCGGCCGCTTCGTGCAACGCCTGTGGCGTCTGTTCGCACAATTCGATGCCGCCGCCACCGGCGAGGACAAGGCGATCGACCGCAAGCGCGACCAGACCGTGGCCGCCGTGGCCGAGGATATCGAGGCGCTGTCGTTCAACAAGGCCGTGGCGCGCATCTACGAGCTGACCTCCACCGTCGAAAAGGCCGCGCCTTCGGCCAGCCGCTCGGCCGCGATCCGCACCGTGCTGCTGCTCGTCGCGCCGATGATGCCGCACCTGGCGGAAGAGGCCTGGTCCGCGATCGGCGAAGGCCTTGTCGCCGAGGCCGCCTGGCCGCCGTTCGATCCGGCGCTGCTGGTGGAAGACGAAGTGACCGTGGCGGTGCAGGTCAAGGGCAAGCTGCGCGATACGCTGACCGTCGCCAAGGGCACGCCGCGCGACGAACTCGAAGCGCTTGCGCTGGCCAGCGACAAGGTGCAGCGTGCGCTGGACGGGGCGGAAGTGAAGAAGGTGATCGTTGTGCCCGACCGGCTGGTCAACCTGGTGGCGTGAGGAAGCTCTCCGCCTTTGTCCTCCCCCTGCTGCTCGCCGGCTGCGGGCTGACGCCGATGTATGCGGGCGGCGGCAATGGCGCGGTGGCGCAGGGCCTTGCCTCGATCGATGTCGCCGCGATCGAGGGGAAGAATGGCTGGCTGGTGCGCAATGCGCTGGTCGACCGGCTGGGCGCGACCAAGGGGCAGGCCGGCACGGCGCGCTACCGGCTGGATGTGCGGCTGGACGATACGCTGGAAGGCCTGGCGCTGTTGTCGAACGATACCATCGGCCGCGAACGGCGCACGCTGCGCGCGCGCTATCAACTCGTCGATCTGTCGAGCGGAGAGATCGTGCTCGATGCCACCGCCGCGTCGGATGCCGGCATCGATGTGGTCAGTTCCGAATATGCCACGATCGCGGCGGAAAACACCGCGCTGGAAAACCTCTCGCGCGATGTGGCCGATCGCATCGTCACCAATGTGGCGCTGCGCATGCGGCGCTCGGGCGCGGGCCATCCGTGACGTGGCCGTGCCCGTAATGCGTCCATGAAAGCCAGCCAGCGCGATTTCGCATCGGTCGCCGTGCGGGCGGCGGGCGCGGCGCGGGTGTTCTTCTTCTGCGGCCCGGACGAGGCCGGCGCGCAGGATGCCGCCGCGAAGATCCTGTCGCTGCTGCCCGATCCGGGCGAACGCATCGACATTGCCGGGGGCGACTTGCGCCGCGATCCGGTGCGGCTGGGCGACGAGGCGCGCTCCACCTCGCTGTTCGGTGACAGCCGGCACATCTTCGTGCGCGCGCAGGGCGATGAAGCGCACGATGCGGTGCAGACGCTGCTGGCGGGCGATGTCGAACCCTGCCCGGTGCTGATCGTGGCCTCGGGGGCGACTGACAAGTCGCGCACGGCCAAGCTGCTGGCGGATCGCCCCGATGCGCTGGTGGCGATGTTCCATCCGCCCGATCTGAAGTCCGTGGCTGGCGTGGTGCGCACGATGGCCGATGCCGCGGGCTTGCGCATCGGCGGCGATCTGGCCGAACGGATCGCGCGCGCCGCCGGGCTGGACACGCGGCTGGCGCGTTCCGAAGTGGCCAAGCTCGCGCTCTATCTCGATGCTTCGCCCGAAAGCCCGCGCACCGCCGATGCCGCCGCGCTTGATGCGGTGGGCGCGCGGACCGAGGAGGATGGCTTCGGATCGCTGGTCAACGCGGTGCTGGGCGGGGAAACCGGGCGCATCGCCGGCGAACTGCGCCGCATGCGCGAACTGGGCCTCAATCCGGTGGGCGTGCTGCTGGCGCTGGAACGGCGCGCGGCGCAACTGGCGGGGCTGGCCGCGCGGCTGGGGCCACGGGGCGACGTGACCGCGCTGCTCAAGGGCGAAGTCGCCGCGCGGCGCGTGTTCTGGAAGGACGAGCGCGATTTCGCCGCGCAGCTCAAGCGTTGGCGCGGGCGGCGGCTAGAACGGCTGGTCGACAAGCTGGTCGGCATGCACCGCGCGCTTTTGACCAACAGCCAGAACGCCGAACTGCTGCTCGCGCAGGGCCTGGCGGAAATCGCGGCGGCCGGGCAGCCGCGCCAGTAGAGCGATTTCGAGCCGGATGGAATCATCTGGCGGCGGGGAAACGAAGAATCCGGGCGCCGATTTCCGT
>JADLHU010000097.1 GCA_020848655.1 Novosphingobium sp. | reverse complement strand
GATCAAGATCGGCATGGCCAACCTGGCCTATAACTTCCAGCGCCTCGTCTGGCTCGAGGGGCGAACTGCGCCCGCTTGACGTAAAAACCAGCGTCTGCGGTCGGTCCCGCCACGGAAATCAGCGGATAAGCACCCGAAACCGGGGCTCACCATCCTCTCGTGCGCCTTCACGCTGATATCATGCCAAAATCAGGCGGTTCTTCGAGGTGTCCAGCTATGCCGCCTATGGCGAAGCGAACTACAGCTTCACCAACTGGCTGACCGCGACCGTGGGCGCGCGCGTCACGCATGACAGCAAGCGGATGACGCGCATCAACGTGTTCGATGGCCTTGTCGCCACCGATTCCTGGACCAAGTTCACGCCCAAGGTGGGCCTGAAGGCGCAAGTCAATCCGAACCTGATGGCCTATGCCACCTATTCGAAGGGCTACAAGGCGGGCATCTATGCGCCGTTCCCGGGCAATGCCGATGCGGCGATCACCGCGCTTCCGCCGGAAAACGTCGATGCCTTCGAAATCGGCGCCAAGATCGACTGGTTCGGCGGCAAGCTGCGCACCAACCTTGCGCTGTTCCACAACAAGTACAAGGATCTGCAGATCGGCGTGCTGACGTCCGGCGGGGCCACCGGCGCGGTTTCGGCCGACGAGCGGGCGCAGGGCGCGGAGCTTGAAATCACCGCTTCGCCGATCCGCAACGTGTTCATCTACGGTTCTTTCGCGTACCTCGACACCAAGTTCACGCGGGTGCCGCTGGGTTCGGCGAGCTATCCGGCGCTGGGCGACGAGCAGCGCTTTTCGCCGACCACGTCGTTCAAGATCGGCGGCGACTATGATATTCCGCTAGGCAATGGCGACAAGATCACCATCGGCGCCAATTATAGCTGGTACGACGAGCAGGCCCAGGGGTTCCCGAATGTGCGCAACATGATGGGCAGCTATGACCTGATCGACGCGCGCATCGCCTACAAGCCCGAGAACGGCCACTGGGGCGTCGAACTGGCCGGCAAGAACCTGGGCGATACGCGGTACTGGACCTACCAGAGCTATCTGGCCGGCTATGCCCGCTACTATGCGCTCGGCCGCACCTGGTCACTTCGCTTCAAATTCGACATCTGATGGTGTGGCGGCGAATTCTTTCGGGGGTTCGCCGCCCGTCGCTTCGAACAGGAAAGGGTAATGATGTCGGATGACGCCGCGCAGATCGAAGCGCTGATCCGGGGGATCTTCGAAAGCTTTACCGCACACAAGCCAGAGGACATCGCGGCGCGCACCCATGCCGACTATACCGTGTGGGACGTGTTCGTTCCCGACCTGATCATCGGACGCGAGGCGCAGCAGGCCTACCGCGAGGCCGACCAGCGCCAGTCGAAGGCGCGCGGCCCGCTGACGCTTGATATCGAAACGCCCTATATCACCGTGTGGGGGGATTTCGCCGTCGCGCGCTATTACCTCAACTTCCGGTATGAGCCGCCCCACCCGACCGAAGGGCGCGTGCGGATCACCACCGTGCTGCTGCGCGAGGACGGGCGCTGGAAGACCGTGCACCACCACGAGGGCATCGTTCCCACGGGCGTGCCCGCGTATTCCGATGGCGCCGATTGATGGCGGATCGCCAAGGCCTGGAGGGTGACGGCGCTTTGACGGCCAGCGCCGCCGCCGGTCGTTTCGATGGCGTGGGGGAAGCCGTGTGGGCGATGCGCGGCCAGCCGCTGCGGACTTTCCTCGTCTGCCTGTTCGTGTGGACTTTCGTGAATCTCGAACAGTCGCTGTTCGGCTATGCGGTTCCCGAGATGATCGAGGAATTCGGCGTCGATGTGCAGACGATCGGCTTCATCATCTCGATCGGCTTCGGCTTCGCGATCGTTGGCGCCGTCGTCACCGGGGTGCTGACCGATCGCTATGGGCGGCGGGCCTCGCTGGTCGGCTGCTTCGGGCTGTCGAGCTTCTTCTATGCGATGCAGGGCTTCGCGCCGGGCGTCGCCACGCTGGCGGCCAGCCGCTCGCTGGGGGCGGGGTTGAGCGCGGGACTGTCGCCCGTCACCAATTCCTATGTGGCCGAGATCGCCCCGCCGCGCATCCGGGCGCTGGTTATCGGGTTCCTCCAGATCGGCTTTCCGCTGGGCTGGTTCCTGGCATCGCTGCTGGTGGTGCCGCTGATGTCGGCGTTCGGCTGGCGGGCGATCTTCATGGCCAGCCTGGTCGGGCCGCCGCTTGGCTGGCTGATCTACCGTTCGCTTCAGGAAACCGACCGTTTCAAGGCGGTCAAGGCGGCGGCGGCGAACCGCCGGCCGTGGCGCGCGCAACTGGGTGAGCTTCTGGCGCCCGGTTCGCGCCGGCTGACGATCCTGTGCATCGTCGCCTTCTTCACCAAGGGCGGGGCCTATGCCGGGCTGGCGTTCTTCCTGCCGACGTTCCTGCACGAAGTGCGCGGCTATGACAGCGCCAGCGCCGCGCGGATCATCGGCTATTCCTATGGCATCGGCATCTTCGGCTATCTGAGCGCGTCGATCGTGGGTGAGTTCTTCCTGTCGCGCAAGGTCACGATCGTGACCTGGTGCTG
>JADLHU010000096.1 GCA_020848655.1 Novosphingobium sp. | reverse complement strand
TGACGCGCGAGGCCGAGCAGATCTTCGACCGCATCGAACAAATCGTTGGTGAAGGCGCATTCTTCGGGTCCGTGCATCTTGGGCTTGACGATATAGATGCTGCCCTGCCGCGAATTGGCGTGGCGGCCCAGCCCGCGGATGCCCTGCGCGCCCACCGCCGTCGTGACGACGGCATCGAGGATGCCTTCGGGGATTTCCGTACCGTCCGCCAGCAGGATGGCCGGGTTCGTCATCAGGTGGCCGACATTGCGCACGAACAGCAGGCTGCGCCCCGGCAGGGTGAAGGTCGTGCCATCGGGCGCGGTCCACGCGCGGTCCGGCTCCAGCGCGCGCGTCACGGTCTTGCCGCCCTTTTCGAACGTGTCGGTCAGGTCGCCACGGATCAGGCCAAGCCAGTTGCGATAGGCGGCCAGCTTGTCCTCGGCATCGACGGCGGCGACCGAATCCTCCAGATCGACGATCGTCGTCAGCGCCGCTTCCAGCACGATGTCGGCGATCCCGGCCAGATCGCTGCGGCCAATGGGATGCGCGCGATCGAGCACGAGTTCGATGTGCAGACCGTTGTGCCGCAGCAGCAGGCCGCTGCGGCCGTTTTCGACGGGCTTGCGGCCGACCAGTTGGCCCGGCTCGGCCAATGGCGGATCGCCCGCGCCATCCCAGCTTTCCCAACTGCCATCGGCAAGCGGCACCACGCGATCGAGGAAAGCGCGTCCCGCGCGGATCACGGCCGTGCCGCGTTCCGCATCATAGCCGCCCGGCCGCGCCGCCGGTGCGTCGAGCGCATCGGTGCCGTACCAGGCGTCGTAAAGGCTGCCCCAGCGGGCATTGGCGGCGTTGAGCAGGAACCGCGCGTTCAGCACCGGCACGACCAGTTGCGGCCCGGCCATGGTGGCGATTTCCTCATCCACGTTCTTCGTGGTCACCGAGAAATCGCCGGGTTCGGGCACCAGATAACCGATCTCGGTCAGGAAGGCGCGATAGGCAGCCGCGTCGACCGGCTTGCCGGCGCGCGCCACATGCCAATCATCAATCTGCGCCTGAAGCGCATCGCGCTTTGCCAGCAGTGCGCGGTTCTGCGGCGCATGGTGCGCCAGCAGCGCCGCGAAGCCCTGCCAGAAGTCGGCCGGGACCGTGCCCAGCGGGGCCAGGACATCGCTTTCGATGAATTGGGCGAGCTCCGCATCCACCTGCAGCCCCGAACGTTCAACCCTATGTGCCATTTCACGTCACCATGCATTGCACCGCGCGGCACTGCGCCGCCGGCGTCAGGAATTCCACGGACTCCTGGGGAAGGAATGCAAGCGCCTATGCCGCATGGGTGAAGATATGGCAACACGGCGACGGGCGGCGAATCAGGGCGCTGGCTGTCGGGATTTCTGACAATCGGCAGGCCTGTTAACCATCATGATCGGTCGGTTGCGCGGCTGGCACGATGGTTGCTGAAAAGTTACCGAGATGAGGTGGTGATGATCGCAAGGATAAGCCGGCTGTTCGTGATCCGAACGCGAATCGAGGCGTTTCTCATCATCTATGCGCTGGCGCTGGGCGCCTGCGAGCGCGGGGCCGTTTACGTGCGTCAGTTTCCCGGCTTTGGCGGCAAGCTGCTGTTCCTGGCCTGCACCGGCGCGGTGTTCATGGCCGGCGCCAAGATTCTTGACTGCATCAAGCTGGAAAAGGCGGCAGCCGACGCGGCTCGTGACGACGGCTGAACACATGGCGGCCAAAGCCAAGCCTGAGCACGAAGGCCTGAACCCAAGGATATGGAAATAAAGGAAAGTGGGACGCTTCTGTTGCCCGGTGCGCCCCGTACCGCTGGAATCCCTTCTGTTGCCCGGCGGGCCCAGCCGCGTTCTAACTTTGTAACTTCAGGGCGTTAGCCCCTAGAATTACGCTGCGAGAGCAAGTGCTTCGTTATCGTTGGCACTTATTGGGTTTTGAGCCTTGAACGGGTTACTCAGCCCGGATGAAAACAGCGCCTTTCAACACACGTCGATCCTAGTTCGGCCCCGTCATTTGCCCTGCCGGCCAAAGCCGAACAGGGAAAGTGGTGGAGCCGCCGGGTACCGCCCCCGGGTCCGCTGCATCTATTACACGCGGCAGTTTATCATCATATCCGGCCGAAGCCGGCACTTCCCTATATAGGCGGCTCGTCGCCAATGTGAAGGCCGCCCGTGCAAGGACTGGACGCAACCACAGCAAACCACCGGAAAATCAGGCGCGCTTTTTCAGTTCGTCGCGGATTTCGGCGAGCAGTTCGACCTCGCTGGGCCCGGCGGGGGCAGCGGCGGCCGGCGGGTTGGCCTTGTTGGCCAGTTTCACGATCAGGAAGATGATATAGGCCAGGATCAGGAAATTGACGATCTGGGTGATGAAGTCGCCATAGCCGATCATCGGCACGCCGGCCGCCTTCAGCGCCGCGTAATCATCGGGCGATCCCTTGTAGGTCGCCGGAATCGAACCCAGCAGCACGAAATAGCGCGTGAAATCGACCCCGCCGGTCAGCCAGCCGATGAGCGGCATGATGACGCTTTCGGTCAGCGAGGTGACGATCTTGCCGAAAGCCGCACCGATGATCACGCCGACAGCCAGATCGAGCACGCTGCCGCGTGCTATGAAGGTCTTGAACTCGTTGAACATTCCCCGCTCCTCCTCTGAAGCATACCCATCCTGACCCTGCCACAGCCCCCAGGACGCCACAATCGGCAATAGTTCCGGCGGACAAATCGCGCGGCAGGCCTTGAACGCGCTAGGCGCCGCGCTACATTCCGCCGCGCTGCCGGAAAATCGTCCCCCGGCATCTGCCAGGAGCATAAGGCCCGATGACCGCTTCGCTCGCTTCCCGTGCCACTGCCATGCCGCGCACCGGCATGTTGCGTGCCGGCAAATTCGCTTTCGCCGCCATGGCCGCATCCAGCCTTGCCGCGTGCGGCATCAATTCGGTCCCCACGGCAGAGGAAAACGCCAAGGCCAAGTGGGGCGATGTGCAGGCCGCGTTCCAGGAACGCGCCAACCTGGTGCCCAATCTTGCCGCCGTGGCCAAGGGCGCGGCCGAGCAGGAGAAGGGCATCCTGACCGGCGTGGTCGAAGCCCGCGCCAAGGCTACCAGCATCCAGTTGAAAGCCGACGACCTGACCGATCCCGCCAAGATGGCCCAGTTCCAGGCCGCGCAGAACCAGTTGTCCGGCTCGCTGGCCGGGTTCGGCCGCCTGCTGGCCAATGTGGAAGCCTATCCCGAGCTCAAGAGCATCACCAATTACCAGATGCTGCAAAGCCAGCTTGAAGGCCAGGAGAACCGCATCCGCGTTTCCATCCGCGATTACAACGCGGCGGTCCAGTGCTACAACACCACGATCCGCACCTTCCCCGATGCGATCGGCGCCAAGCTGTTCTACGGAGCCAAGCCGATGGTTTCCTATCAGGCTTCGACGCCGGGTGCGGAAGTCGCGCCCAGCCTCGAAGGCAAGATGTAAGCGGAAGGCTGACGCCATGCTCGGCCGCGCCGGGCTGCCCCGCCTTCCCCGCCGGACGCGCTTCATCGTCCAGGCGCCTTCGGGCCTGCTGCTGATCGCCGCGTTGCTGCTGGCGACGCTGGCATTGCTTGCCCCCGGCCATGCCATGGCCCAGCAGTTTCCCAAACTGACAGGCCGCGTCGTCGATGCCGCGAACGTGATCCCGCCCGATGCCGAAGCGCGGCTCACGCAGAAGCTGGCCACGCTGGAAACGCAATCGCATCGCCAGTTGGTGGTCGTCACGCTGCCCGACCTTCAGGGCTATGACATTGCCGACTATGGCTACCAGCTTGGCCGCGCCTGGGGCATCGGCAGCAAGGAACGCAACGACGGCGCGCTGCTGATCGTCGCGCCCACCGAACGCAAGCTGCGCATCGAGGTTGGTTATGGCCTGGAAGGCGTGCTGACCGATGGCTTGTCCTCGCTCATCATCAACCAGACCATCGTGCCGCGCTTCAAGGCGGGCGACATGCCCGGCGGGATAGAGGCCGGCGCGGATGCGATCATCCAGCAACTGACCCTGCCCGCCGATCAGGCGCAGCAGATCGCGCAGCAGGCCAATACCCAGCCCGAACAGATCGACTTCGATCCGTCGTGGCTGGTGTTCGGCATGTTCTTCGTGTTCTTCCTGGTGATCCCCTTCTTCAAGACGGTGCACCAGCGCCGCCGCTATGGCAACGCGGCCAGCTCGGTGTTCATCTGGGACATGCTGAGCAACATGCCGCGCAGCAGCGGCGGTTCGAGTGGCGGAGGCGGCGGCGGCTTTTCGGGCGGCGGCGGCAGCTTCGGCGGCGGCGGTTCTTCGGGAAGCTGGTAGGAGCGCGCGCATGACCCAGCTTTCCCCCATGACCGACGCCGACCGCGAGCGCGTCAGCGCCGCCGTCGCCACGGCCGAAGCCTGCAGCGCCGGCGAGATCGTGACGATCCTGACCGCGCGTTCGGACGATTATGGCGACGTGGCGCTGGCGTGGTCGCTGCTGGTCGGCCTGCTCGCGCTGTTGGCGCTCACCATCGCGCCGGATTTTTACCTTGCCCTCTATGAACGGCTGAGTGGCGGCTGGGTCCACGAATGGACCCCGCGCGCGGTGTTCGGCGTGGCGCTGCTGGTGGCAACGCTGAAGGCCGGCGGAACCTGGCTGATCCTGCTGTGGCGGCCGCTGCGCCTGTGGCTGACCCCGGCTCCGGTGCGTCACGCGCGGGTGCGCCAGCGCGCGGTCACCTGCTTTCGCGTCGGGGCGGAGCGGCGCACCCATGGCCGCACCGGCATCCTGATCTATCTCTCGCTCGACGAGCACCGGGCCGAGATCGTGGCTGACGAGGCCATCGCCGGCAAAGTCGCGCCCGAAGTCTGGGGCGATGCGATGGCGGCGATGCTGGCGCATTTGCGCAACGACCGTCTGGCCGATGGCCTTGTCGCCGCGGTGGAACGCGTGGGCGCGGTGCTGGCCGAACATTTCCCCCGCGCCGAGGACGACCACAACGAACTGCCCGACCGGCTGATCGAAGTATGAGCAACCGCGACGAAGACGCCCCCGAAGAAGTGATGTGGCAGGGCCGCTTCATCACCGCGCGCCGCAAGGGCCGCTGGGAATATGTCGGCCGCGCACGCGGCATCCGCGCCGCCGTGATCCTGGCGGTCGATGCCGAAGACCACGTGATCCTGGTCGAGCAATACCGCGTGCCGCTCGCCCGGCTGTCCATCGAACTGCCGGCGGGGCTGATCGGCGATGATGACGGCCATGAGGGCGAGGACGCCACTGCCGCCGCCCGGCGCGAACTGGAAGAAGAAACCGGCTATCGCGCCGCGCGGATGGAGGTGATCGGCGAATTCTGGTCGTCGCCCGGCATGGTCAGCGAAAGCTTCACGCTGCTGCGCGCTCAGGGCCTCGCCAAAGTCGGCCCCGGCGGCGGCGTGGCGGGCGAGGACATCACCGTCCACCGCGTGCCGGTGGGCAAGATTGCCGGGGCAATCGCCGACTGGCGCGCGCAAGGCTATGCCATCGACGTGCGCCTGCTGGCCGTGCTGGGGCCGACGCTGCTGACCGGCGCCTGACCCGAAGCCCTTCGCCAAAACACGACGATCCGCGCGCGCTTCCCTTCCCTAGGCAAAATCGCTGTTGCCCAGCGCCTGCCCGTTCGTCATGAGGGCGCGACATCAAGCCATTGCAAAGGGGTGTAGCGAGGTGAGCGAGGCGACGATCGATCCGGCGGTTTTCCGGCAGGTTCTGGGCAGCTACCCGACCGGGGTCTGCGCGATCACCGCGCTCGATGCCGAAGGCCGGCCCGCCGGCATGGTCGTGGGTACGTTCACGTCCGTCTCGCTCGATCCGCCGCTGGTCGGCTTCCTGCCCGACAAGCGCAGTTCCAGTTGGCCGCAGATCGAAGCCGCCGGCCGTTTCTGCGTCAACGTGCTGGGCAGCGACCAGCAGGACGTCTGCCGCCAGATTGCGGCCAAGGGCGCCGACAAGTTCGCCAGCATCGACTATGCCATTTCCGAACACAACTTGCCCGTGATCGCCGGGGCGCTGGCGCGGATCGAATGCACGATCCATTCGGTAAGCGAAGCGGGCGACCCCTGGTTCGTGCTGGGCAATGTGCTGGGCATGGAAACCGCGCGCGACGAAGACCCGATGCTGTTCCATCGCGGCCGCTACGGCGGTTTCGCCGAACTCGCCTGATGGCACGCGCGATCATGAGCGCACGATAACCGCCGTTTGGGGCGTGCAACGCAAAGTGGAAACCGGTAGCATCACCGCCATGGGCAAGCCTACCATCAACGACGTCGCGCGCCTCGCCGGGGTTTCCAAGAAGACCGTCAGCCGCGTCATCAACGCGTCCCCGCTGCTCAATCCGGCAACGCGGGAAAAGGTGGAAAAGGTCATCGCGGAACTGGGCTATGTGCCCAATCCACAGGCCCGCGCGCTGGCGCTACGGCGCAATTTCCTGATCGCGCTGGTCCATGACGGATCGGACCCGCAACTGGCGCTGACCGCGCAGACCGGCATGCTCGCCGCGCTGGCGGGCAGCGGCTATGCGCTGGCGATCGCCCCCGTCGGCAACGATCCGCAGCGCGCTCCCGGCGAATTGCGCGCCTTCATCGAACAGCATCGCCCAGCCGGCGTGCTGCTGCTGCCGCCGGTTTCGGAGCACGCCGCGCTCGCCGCCGTGTGCCGCGAACTCGACTGCCACCACGTATGCTTCGGGGCGACCGCGCTCGATGATCCGGCCCACCTCGTCGCCTCGCAGGATCGCGCCGCCACGGCGCAGGCGGTGGGCTATCTGGTCGCGCTGGGCCACCAACGCATCGGCTTCGTGTCCGGGCCGGAAGACAGCGCCACCGCGCAGCAGCGCGAACTGGGCTATCTCGATGCCATGGCCGATCACGATCTCGATCGCGGCCCGGCGCTGATCGCCTCGGGCGACCTGTCGTTCGAATCGGGCCTTTCCGCCGGGCGGCTGCTGTTGCAGGTCAGCCCGCGCCCGACGGCCATTTTCGCCGCGTGCGATGCGATGGCCGCCGGCGTCCTCCACGCCGCGCGCGAACGCGGGATCGCCGTCCCGGATGACCTGTCGGTCGTCGGCTTCGGCGACAGCCCGCTGGCGGCGCAGCTCTGGCCGCCGCTAACCACGGTGCGCGTGCCCGTGGCCGACATGGCCGGCATCGCCGCGCGCAAGCTTGCCGTGCCCGAAGCCGCCGCCAGCCTGCCCGCGCAGTTCCACGCCGAACTCGTCGCGCGCGGCTCCGCCGCCCCGGCGCAAGGCTAATCGATCACGCCCGAAAGGGCCGCAATCCCGCATGGAGATCCGATGATACTGCTCGAACAGGCCCGCACGATCGTTTCCGCCAGCCTTGCGCTCGCGCGCGCGCAGAATTTCCGGCCGCTGACCGTGGTCGTGCTCGATGTCGGCGGCCACCCGATCGCGCTGGAGCGCGAGGACGGCGCTTCCTTCGGCCGCCCGGCCATCGCGATCGGCAAGGCCGCCGGCGCGCTGGCGATGGGCACGTCCAGCCGCGCGCTGGGCGACATGGCGGTAGAACGGCCACAGTTCATCGGCGCGCTGGCCGTGGCCTGGGACGGCAGGATGATCCCGGCGGCGGGCGGCGTGCTGGTGCGCGACGGCGAAGGCCGCGTGATCGGCGCAGTCGGCATCAGCGGCGATACGTCGGACAAGGACGAGGAAGCCGCCATTGCCGGCATCACCGCCGCCGGCCTTGTCGCCGGCTGAGTGGGCACCCCCGGCAAAATGATTCGCAGCCCTGGGGCCATCTCGGCTATCAGGAAGCCCCAGGGTTGGGAAAAAGGGGGATAAACCATGAAACTTCGCGTCATCCTGGCCGCCACGGCGGCGCTGTCGCTCGCGGCTTGCGGCAAGTCTGACGAAAGCGCGGGCGCCGCCGCGCAGGCCAGCGCATCCGCACCCGCCGCCGAACCAAGCATGGCGCCCGCCGCCGTTGCCACCACCGCCGCCGCGCCGGTCGAACCCGGTTCCGAGCCGACCAAGGAATTCCTGATCGGCAAGTGGGCCGAGGCCGGCGAATGCGACCTTGCGCTCCAGTTCAACGCCGATGGCACGATGATCGGGCCGTTCGAACGCTGGAGCCTGGATGGCGGTGTTCTGGCGATGGAAGGCAATCCTTCCAAGATCCACCTCAAGGTGGTCGATCCCGATACGATGGAATCGCGGCTCAACGGCACAGCCCCGCCGCACAAGCTGACGCGCTGCAAGTAAGGCCGGATACGCCCCTTTCCCCAGAGGGAAGGGGCATGCGCGCCGCCTATGCCCCGTCTATGCCCCGGCGGTCAGCGCCGCGACGAGTTCCTTGACCTTCTTCTGCCGCCATTGCGGCAAGGGCGCGACCAGCCAGTAGGCACGGCGGCACGGCTCGAACGGCCGCGTTGCGGCAAGGCGCCCTTGCGCGATCCATTCGCGCGCCAGCATGCCGGGCACGCGCGCGCGGCCCAGCCCGGCGATGGCCGCGTCGATCGCCTGCCCGGCATCGCTGACCACCAGCGCCGGCGTGCCTTGTTCGCCCTCGCCCCAGGGCGCGACATCGCCGGGCCAGACGATCCAGTCCCCCTCGCCCACGAGGATGCGATCGGCGGGCCCCAGTTGCAGCCCTTCCAGGTCGCCCGGTCCCTCGCTCCAGCGCACGGCGAAATCGAGGTTGGCCTCGGTGAAATCGGTCAGCTCGCCATCGACCAGCACATAGCGGACGTGGGGGTTGCCTTCGCGGAAGGCGGCCAGACGCGGCGCCATCCACACCGCGAAGAAATCGCGCGGCGCGGCGATGGTATAGACATGGCTGGACTGGCCGGCCTGCATCGCCTGCACCGCATCCTCGAAATGCAGAAAGCCCGTGCGCAGCGATTCCAGCCCGGCTGTCGCCTCGTCGGTCAGTTCCAGCCCCTTGCTGGTCCGGCGGAACAGCACGACGCCGAGCAGATCCTCCAGCGCGCGGATCTGCTGACCGACCGCCGCCGGCGTCACCGCCAGTTCGTCGGCCGCGCGCGTGAAAGAAAGATGGCGCGCCGCCGCGTCGAACACGCGCAAGGCGTTAAGGGGCAGATGCGTGCGCTTCATCGGTAAGGCCGGCCCGCCGTTCAGCCCGCCGTCGCGGGCGCGGCCAGCGGGAAGAAGGGAATCGCGGCGCGCAGTTCGCTGCCATCGGCGCGGCGGAAGGTATAATGGCCTTCCATGCTGCCTTGCGGCGTGGTCAGCGGGCAGCCCGACACATAGTCATGTGCATCGCCCGGGCGCAGCAGCGGTTGTTCGCCCACCACGCCTTCGCCATCGACGATGTTGATCCCGCCGCGGCCATCGGTGATTCGCCAGTGGCGCGTCAGCAGTTGCACGGCCTGGTCGGAATCGTTCTCGATCCGAATGTGGTAGACCCAGAACCACTTGCCCGCCTCTATCCGCG
Organism: Novosphingobium sp.; assembly: GCA_020848655.1. Lineage (GTDB taxonomy): Bacteria > Pseudomonadota > Alphaproteobacteria > Sphingomonadales > Sphingomonadaceae > Novosphingobium. The sequence goes on along the minus strand of JADLHU010000096.1, from coordinate 8,048 downwards.
ATTGTTCGGGCAGGAAATTCACCGCCACGCGGACGGTGATGCCCTCTGTAATCGCGGCGTGCTGGAAAAGCTCTTTCATGGTCCGCCTACGCTAGCGCGTCTTTGCCCGGCGGACAACCATGGCCGCACGCGCGCGCTAAAGCCCGGCCGCCTTCAGCGCCTGATCGAGATCCTCGATCAGGTCGTCCGGGTCTTCCAGGCCCACCGAAATGCGCAGCATCCCTTCTGTCACGCCCATGCCGGCGCGCACTTGCGGCGTGAGGCTGGAATGAGTGGTCGATGCCGGGTGCGTCATCAGCGACTTGGCATCGCCGATGTTGTTCGAGATATCGATCAGTTCCAGCGCATCCAGCACGCCGTGCGCGGCCGCACGACCGCCCTCGATCTCGAACGAGAAGATCGATCCGGCCGCCTTCATCTGCTTTTGCACCAGATCGTATTGCGGATGGCTGGGCAGGCCCGGATAGATCAGCCGAGGCACGCGCGATTCCAGGAAGCGCGCCACCGTAAGCGCGCTTGCCGCCTGGTGATTGGCGCGCAAGTCCAGCGTTTCCAGCCCTTTCAGCACCACCCAGGCGTTGAACGGCGAAAGCGTCGGCCCGGTGTTGCGCTGGAACGGCAGCAGCAGCGTGTTGATGAAATCGGCCGATCCGCACACCGCGCCCGCCAGCACGCGGCCCTGCCCGTCCATCAGCTTGGTGGCCGAATAGGCGACGACATCGGCACCGAAATCCAGCGGCCTTTGCAGCGCGCTGGTGGCGAAGGCATTGTCCACCACGGTGCGAATGCCATGCGCGCGGGCCAGCGCGCTCACCGCCGCCACATCGACGATATCCATCGTCGGGTTGGCCGGCGTTTCATAGAAGAACACCTTGGTGTTGGGCTGGATCGCCGCCTTCCAGGCATCGAGATCGCGCCCGTCCACCGCGGTCACGCCAATGCCAAAGCGCGGCAGGAGATTGTCGGTCACCCAGCGCGTCGGGCCGAACGCCGCGCGCGCGACGACCATGTGATCGCCTTGCGAAAGCTGGCACAGCAGCACCGCCGTCATCGCCGCCATGCCCGATGCCTGCACCCGGCACGCTTCCGCCCCTTCCATCAGCGCGATGCGTTCTTCCAGCATCTGCACGGTGGGGTTCTGGGTGCGCGAATAGGTCATCCCCGGCTGCTCGCCCGCAAAGCGCGCGGCAGGGGTTTCGGCGTCGTCGTAGCAATAGCCCGAGTTGAGGAACAAGGCCTCGCTCGTCTCGCCCTGCTCGGAACGCCAGGTGCCGCCCCGCACGGCGCGAGTCGCGGCGCGCCATTGGGTGGTGATCGAGCGGTCCTGTCCGGTGGTGCGTTTCATGGCCCCGGCTTTAGGATTCGCCCGGCGCTCATGCAAGCGCCCAGAAGTGCGGTCCCGGCGTGCAATTTTACGGCAGAACCGGGCCGTCCCGGATCACGTCCGCGTTGTCTTTTGCCGCGAATGTTCTATCCGGCGCGCCCATGCACGACTTCGCCACCCCCCGGCAACACCGCGATCCCCTGGGCTGGTGCGCCCTGATCGCGCTCGGCTTCCTCGCGCTGGTCTGGCACCGGCTGGGCACGCCTTCGCAGATCTATTTCGACGAAGTTCACTACGTTCCCGCCGCGCGCAAGCTGCTGCACCTGATTCCGGCCAATCTTGAGCATCCGATGCTGGGCAAGGAGATCATCGCCGCAGCCATCGCGCTGCTGGGCGACCGGCCGTTGTCCTGGCGCATCCCTTCGGCCTTGTTCGGGGCGTTCGGATTGTTCGCGTTCGGACGGATGATGTGGTGGGCCAGCCTGCGCCGCCACGCCACGGTGTTCGCCATGCTCTTGCTGGGAACCGGCTTCGCCTGGTTCATCCAGAGCCGCATCGCCATGCTCGACATGTTCATGGCCGGGCTTGGCATGGTGGCGCTGTGGCAACTGGCGGCGGCGCTGCGCCAGCCCGCCCGACGCGCGCGCTGGCGCCTGGCGCTGGCCGGGGTGTGCTTCGGCCTGGCGCTGGGCGCGAAGTGGAGCATCGCGCCCGCCGCCATGCTGCCCGGCCTGGTGTTCCTGGGGATGCGCCTGCGCGATCAGGGGCGGCACTTTCTCACCCGGTCCGACAGCGGGCCGATTCCGGGCATCTCGCTGATCGAGGCGGCGATCTGGCTGGGGCTGGTGCCGCTGCTGGTCTACTGGGCGACGTATATCCCCGCCTTCTTCTTCACGACCGATCCGGTCAGCCCGTTCGGCTTCCTAGAGCATCATCGGCACATGATCGCGTTGCAGGACAGCGTGAAGAAGCCGCACCCCTACCGCAGCGTCTGGTATCAGTGGATCGTCAATTGGCGCGCGATCTGGTATCTCTACGAGGTCGTCGATGGCGCGCAGCGAGGCGTTCTGCTGATCGGCAATCCCTTCACCATGCTCGCCGGGCTACCCGCGCTGGCATGGTGCCTGTGGGCCGGGCTGGCCCGCCAGCGCAAGGACGCGCTGGCGCTGGCGGCGCTCTATGGCGTCAGCATCGTCATGTGGATCGTTTCGGGCAAGCCGATCCAGTTCTACTATCACTACCTGCTGCCCGGCGCGTTCCTGATGGGCTGCCTGGCGCTCGCTCTCGACGCACTGTGGACCGAAACACGCGGTCGCTGGCGCTGGGCCGCTCCCGCCGCGCTGGCCCTGGCGGCCGCGATGTTCGCGTGGTTCTATCCGATCATCTCGTCGGCACCGCTGCCCGAAGGCCGCCCCGCCTACGTCAAGTGGATGTGGCTGTACAGTTGGCGGTGATCGGCGCCCGCGCTCAAGCGACAGCCGGCGCGGCGATACGCTCCTGCCAGTTGTCGACCGACATCGCCGCCAGGTATTCGCGCTGCATCTCGGCGGTCAGCACTTCGACCATGCGGTCGCCTTCCAGCCACAGTTCGATCACGCCGAATGCATCGCCGCGCCGCAGCGACTTTGCCGGCCAGCCCTCGCGCAGCGCGATACGGAAGATGTCGGACTGCGCCAGCGGCGTCGCCATGGCGAAATGCGTGGCGGAGCGCCCACCCGCGCCGCTCACCGACGTGGCGCCCGCGCCGTCTTCGCCCTCGACCAGCTCGCAGCCGCGTGGATAGACTTCCACCAGCGTGCCGCGATCGTCCGCCGCCAATGCCACCCAGCTTCCCTCGGCCACCGGCGGAAAGGGCGTGGCCATGTTCGAGCCGAAGATCTCGGCCAGCACATGCGCGACCCTGCGGGGATCGCGCGCATCGATGGACAGATGAAAAAGCATGCTCTCGCCTCCTGTTGCAACGGGAGGCGCCGGCGCTTGCGGCCCGGCCATGTGAACTGGTCCCGCGCTCCCCTTACGGGCAAGACGCGGCCATGTGTTCAATTCCGCATGGGCCATTCCGCAGGGGCAGCGCGAACCGGGTCAGTAGCGGCCCCAGACGAAGCGCGAACTCAGCGCGAAGTTCCACACCGAGCCGACGATAATGCCCGTGATCGCCGCCGGATATTCATGCACGCCAAAGCGCACCAGGATCGCCGCGACGCCAACATTCGCGGTCAGCCCGACCGAGCAGGTCAGCGCGAACTTGGCCCAGCCGCGCAGCAGCGGCACGAAACCGCTCAGCCGCTTGTCGGAATAGGTCAGCGCATTGTTCAGCACGAAGTTGAACGTCATGGCCACGGTGGCCGCCACGGTCTGCCCCAGTTCGAACGCGGTGACGAGCTGGCCCTTCAGGCTGCCGCCGAAGATCTGCAGGAACACCGCCAGCACCGCCATGTGCACGATGACGCCCAGCGCCCCGATCGTGCCGAACAGCGCGAAGCGCGTGGGAATGATGCGGCCCAGCCAGCGATCGTACAGCCCGACCAGGAACTCGAAAACGATGGTGCGATCGAGCTTGCTTTCGCCCGCCGCGCGCGCTGCGAATTTCAATGGCAATTCCTTTACCCGCAGCGGCGCGTCCACCGTGGCGAGGATATCGAGCAGGATCTTGAAGCCCACGCCCGAAAGCCGGTGCGCATCGGCGCGCAGCGTTTCGGCGCGCAGCATGAAGTAGCCGCTCATCGGATCGGAAAGCTGCACACCGGTGAGCTTGCGGGCGATGGCGTTGGCGATGCCCGATGCCTTGACGCGATCGGGCCGGTTCCACGCCTCGGTGCTGGCGCCTTCGGCAAAGCGCGATGCGACCGCGATATCGTAATCGCCGCTGTCCAGCGCCGCCACCATCTGGGGCAGCAGTTCGGGATCGTGCTGGTGATCGGCATCCATCACCGCCACCAGCGGCGCCGCCGTCGCCAGCATGCCTTCGATCGCGGCCGAGGCCAGCCCGCGCCGGCCGATGCGCTGGATCACGCGCACGCGCGGATCGGCGAGCGACAACGCGCGCGCCTCGTCCGACGTGCCATCGGGGCTGTTGTCATCCACGATGATCGCTTCCCACGCGATACCGGCGAGCGCCGCGTCCAGCCGTTCGACCATCGGGCCGAGGTTGGCGCGCTCGTTCAGCGTCGGAAGGACGATCGCAAGCTGCAAAGTCATGATGTTACGCGCAAGACCTCACAAGCGTTCAAGCACCGCGTCGCCGATCGCGGCGGTGCCGTGGCTGCCGCCCAGATCGCCGCCGCGAATGCCATCGGCCAGCGCCCCGGCCACCGCGTCCTCGATGCGGCGGGCTTCTGCTTCCAGCCCGAAGGAATGACGCAGCAGCATCGCCGCCGAAAGGATCGACGCCATGGGATTGGCCAGGCCCTTGCCCGCGATATCAGGCGCGCTGCCGTGGATCGGCTCGTACAGGCCCTTGGTGCCTTCGGCCATGGCGGCGGACGCAAGCAGCCCGATCGAGCCGACGCACATGCTGGCCTGATCGGAAAGGATGTCGCCGAAGATGTTGCCGGTCACCACCACGTCGAACTGACCGGGGTTCTTCACCAGTTGCATCGCCGCGTTGTCGACATACATGTGGCTGAGCTCGACGTCGGGATATTCGGTCGCCACTTCCAGCACCACGTCGCGCCACAACTGCGAGGTTTCGAGCACGTTGGCCTTGTCGACCGAGCACAGCTTGCCCCGGCGCCCTTGCGCGGCGCGAAAGCCGACATGGGCGATGCGGCGCACTTCGTCCTCGGCATAGGACATCAGGTCATAGCCCTGGCGGCGGCCATCGGGCAGGATGCGAATGCCCTTTTCGCCGAAATAGACATCGCCGTTCAGTTCTCGGATGATGAGCAGGTCGATCTTGTTCGCGATTTCGAGACGCAGCGTGCTGAGGTCTTCCAGCCCCGCGAAGACCCGCGCCGGGCGCAAGTTCGCGAACAGGCCCAGTTCCTTGCGCAGGCCCAGGATTGCCTGTTCGGGGCGCAGCGCGCGTTCCAGGTTGTCGCATTCGAAATCACCGACCGCGCCGAACAGGATGGCGTCCGCTTCGTGAGCGATGGCCAGCGTCTGTGGCGGCAGTGGGTGGCCGTGCTTGCGCCATGCGGCGGCGCCGACATCGCCTTCGACCAGTTCCAGCCCAGACAGGCCAAGCGCTTCGAGCACTCGCACCGCTTCGCGCGTCACTTCCGGGCCGATGCCGTCACCGGCGAAAACCGCGATCTTCATGGAAATTTCGATGTCCCTCTATACCCCGTCGATCCGGGCCAGCCGCTCGCGCAGCATGGCCCGCGCCGCCATAACATCGACACGGCGATGGGCAAGCGGATAGCGCTCCAGATCGCGGCCCAGCCGGTCGAAAGTGGCCAGCAACGCCGGCCAGTCGGCCGGATCGGGGCGCTCGGCATCGGTGCCATAGCCCAGTTCGCGCAGCAGCAGCACTTCATAGGACAACAGCGGCACCGCCCAGAGCCGGGCGGAAGGCGCGACGCAGATCGCTTCGAGCAGTCCTCCCAGCGCGTCGTAGAGCGCTGGGAACGGCTGGCGTTCGGGCAGTGCGGCGGCGGCCAGCGTCGTCGCCCAGCCGATCGCGGCGGCCAGCAGCGGCTCGCCCAGCCATGGCCCCCGGCTTTGCACCAGTTCGAGCCGCGCGAAGGGCATCTGGCTGTCCGAGCGCGCGCGCAGTTCGGCATCGACGCGATTGCCGGGGATCAGCACCGGCCGCAGATCACGTCCCCGTCCCCCCGCGACATAGCCCGCGATCATGCCGTGGGCAGACGTCATCAACCGCGCGATCGCCGCGCTTTCCCCCTGCGGGCGCGTAGCGCAGACGATGGCGGGCGCGCGGAACTGCATGGGCGCGGGTGTGGCGCGAAACGGCCCCGCGCGCAATCACGCCGCGCCCAAAACGAAAAACCCCCGCCGAGGCGAGGGCTTTGCGATCGTGCGAAGGGCAACCGGTCAGAAGCCGGCGATCGCCTGATCGACCAGCGCCTTGTCGGCGGCAGGACCGTGGTTGGCGGCGATCAGGCCACCGGCGGCGACAGCGGCGGCATCGGCCGCGCGGGCGCGCAAGTCGGCGATCGCACCACGTTCTGCGGCGGCGATCTTGTCCTCGGCCATCTTTTCGCGGCGCGTGATCACGTTGGTGGTGTCGGCCTCGGCCTTGGCGATGATCGCCTCGGCTTCGTGCCGGGCGTGTTCAAGCATCGCCGCCGCATCCTTTTCGGCATTGGCGATCTTGTCGGCATATTCCTTGCGCAGCACTTCGGCTTCGGCGCGCAGCGCCTTGGCTTCGGCAAGCTGCTTCTTGATCTCGGCAATGCTGGAATCGAGGCCACCGGCGATAAGCCCGGGCACCTTCTTCCAGATCATGATGAGGATCAGCACCGCCATGGCGGCCGCGACCCAGGCGCTGGGCGGCAGGCCAAGCGCGCTTGGTTCGGCGTGATGCACGGGCGCACCCGGCACTTCGGTATGGGCGTTGAGGGTGGCTTCGACTGGTTCAGCCATGGAGGGCCTCCTTCACCGCGGCACGCGCCGCCGAGGGATCGACGGTGATGCCGGCAAGCCGCGAGACGATATCGCTCGCCGCTTCGCTGGCGACGGTCTCGATCTCGCCAAGCGCGTTTTGACGGGCCTGGGCGATCTGGCCTTCGGCCTGGGTCACGTGGGCATCGATCCGGGCGCCGGCCGCAGACAACCGCACTTCGGCGGCCTTGGCGGCATCCGCCTTGGCCTGTGCGATCAGCGCCTGCGCTTCGGCACGCTGCTTGTTGGCCTGGACCCGCCATGCCTCTTCCTGCGCGTCGGCCGCCTTTCGCGCCGCTTCTGCGGCCGCGAGATCGTCGGCGATCTGCTTGTCGCGCGCCTCCACGGTCGCCATCACCTTGGGGACCATGCCCTTGCCGATGACGAAGAAGACGATCCCGAAGAAGATCAGCATCCAGAAGACCTGGCTGGCGAACGTTTCGGATAGCTGCGCGATTTGAGGCATCGTGGAACCCGGTCAGTTACGGAAATACGCGCCGCCGGGGCGACGCGCGCCCCGGCTTCGTTTTGAATCCTGAGACTTCGCTGCCCTTAGGCAACGAAGACGAGGATCATCGCGACGACGAACGAGAGCAGACCCAGAAGTTCGGCGGCCGCGAAGCCGATGAACAGGCGGCCCTGCTGGCCGTCGGCGGCGCCGGGGTTGCGCAGCGCGCCTTCGAGGAACTTGGCGAACACGTTGCCAACACCCAGCGAGGCCAGGCCAGCACCGATGGCCGCGAGGCCAGCACCGAGCAACTTTGCGCTTTCAGCGTCCATATCGATAACTCCTTTGAACAATTCGGTCGGTTGATGAGCAAAAATTAATGAAGGTTCTCGGCGTCGTTGATGTAGAGCGACGTCAACAATGCAAAGACGTAAGCCTGAATGCCGGCAACCAGCACTTCCAGCGCGCAGATACCGACCATCAGCACGAAGCTGAGAAAGCCGACGACCGGGCCGATACCACCGGCATTGACGCCCGAGATCACGAAGCTGGACAGAACCTCAAGCAGAAGGTGGCCCGCCATCATCGCCACGAACAGTCGCAGCGCGAGGCTGAACGGGCGGACCATGAACGAGACCAGTTCGACGAAGGGGATCAGCCACAGCAGCCAGACCGGCGTGCCGTGCGGCACGAACAGCGAGAAGAAGTGGAAGC
>JADLHU010000095.1 GCA_020848655.1 Novosphingobium sp. | reverse complement strand
TCGGTGCCGCTGCGGCTGGTGGGCACGGCTTCGGGTTTTTGCAACATGGGGCCGCTGCTGGGCGGCATGCTGCTGCAGCCCGCGGTGGGCTGGATCCTCGACCAGCGCTGGAACGGCGCGCTGGCCAACGGCGTGCGCATCTACGACGCTTCCGCATATCGCACGGCCTTCACCCTGATGTTCGCGACGATGATCGTGGCGGCTTTTGTCCTGACGCTGGCGAGGGATAGTCACGCCAAGCAGATGCACGATTGAGCTATGTCTGTTGCGGGAATGGAAGGGCGGGGCGTTCTCCGACGCTCATGTCCTCCGTCGGCGCCATCCCGGCGTCTTCGCCCACGGTTTGCCCTGCATGGCAAGCCGGCTGCGGCAGCGCGGAGCAGTGCTCCGCGAAACCCTGCCTACGCCCCCATTTACTTCGCTGCGCAGAACGCCCCACCGTCCCGTTCGGGATACGCCGTGGACGTTTGGAGCCATAGGGGTCCGAGTGATGTAGCGTGATCACGGGTCGATCCACTTTTCGCGTATCGCGCTGCTCCGGTATTGACATCTCCTGGTCCTTCAATACACTGTATGTATGATCAAGTTCGAATGGGATTTGGCCAAAGCGGTTGCCAACCTACGGAAGCATGGGGTTTCCTTCGAGGAGGCGCAGTCTGTCTTCTATGATGAGTTTGCCGTTCAGTTCTACGACGATGGGCACTCGGGCGATGAGGAGCGCTTCCTGTTGCTGGGCATGAGCACGGGGGCAAGTCTGCTCCTGGTCTGTCACTGCGAACGGGATTCAGGTAGCACCATCCGCATCATTTCGGCTCGCAAGGCGACCCGGCGTGAGAGCACCTTTTACGGAAGAGAAAAGCCATGAAAGCCGAGTACGATCTTTCCAGGATGAAGTCGCGCAGGAATCCCTACGCGTCGAAGCTGAAGAAGCCTGTAACGATGCGTCTTTCGGAAGACGTTGTCGTCTACTTCAAGGGCATGGCGATGGAAGCCGGCGTTCCTTACCAGAGCTTGATCAATCTGTACCTGCGCGACTGCGTGACGCAACATCGCCAGGTGGAGATCAACTGGCCAGCCAAGCCCTGAGCATTCGGGCAAGGCTGGCGATACCTCGGCGCCGGGACAATTGTGGTCAAGGTCATTTCGTTTGCTGAAAGTCTGATCCGTGACCAGCCGCCATAGCCTCCTGCTCGTCGGTGCCACCGGCGCCGTCGGCACGGCAGTCCTCGAGCAGGCACTGGAGTGGCGCGAGATCCGCAGCATCGTCGCGCCGACGCGGCGTCCGCTGTCGCGGCGCGCGGCGAAGCTGGACAATCCGGTCTTCGACCCGACTGCGCTGACCGGCGACGAAGATTTCTGGACCTGCGATGCCGTGATCTGCACCCTGGGCACCACGATCCGCGCCGCCGGGTCGCAGGCCGAATTCGCCCGCATTGACCGCGACCTGCCGATCCTGATCGGGCGGTTCGCCAAAGCTGCCGGCGCCTCGCGCTACGCGCTGAACTCGTCACTCGGCGCGAGCCCGACGGGCAACTTCTACCTGCGCACCAAGGCCGAGGCCGAACAGGGCGTCATTGATCTGGGCTTCGCCAGCACCACCATCGTCCGTCCTTCGCTGATCGACGCCGAGCGCGAACAGTCGCGCCCGGCCGAACACCTGGGCGTGCTGTTCGCCCGCGTGTTGAAGCCGGTGATCCCGAAAAAGTACCGCGTCGTGACGCCGCAACAGATCGCCGCCGCCTTGCTGCGCGGGGCGCTGGCCGGCGAGCCCGGCGTGCATGTGGTCGAATCCGATGCGCTTTGAGTCGCGCCTGGGTTATTGTTGCCGATCGACACCGAGACAAGCCATGGAATCCGACATCCTCTGCCAGCGTGACGGCGCCATCGCCACCGTCACCCTGTTCAATCCCGACAAGCTCAATGCGCTCAACGCGCGCATGTGGTCGCGGCTTCGCGAGGCGATGCGCGAGCTGGCCGACGACGATTCCCTGCGCGGCGTGATCCTGCGCGGCGAGGGTGCCGCCTTCGCCGCCGGTGGCGACCTCGAGGAATTCAGGACCGCGCGCGCCGACGTCGACAGTGCGCTGGCCTACCACGAGGCCGTGGGCGAGGCGCTGGCGGCGATCGAGTCCTGTCCGCATCCGACGATTGCGGCGATCCTCGGCCCCTGCGTCGGCGGCGGGCTGGAGATCGCCTGCGCCTGCGATTTGCGCATCGCCGGCGAGGGCGCGAAGTTCGGCGCGCCGATCATGAAGCTCGGCTTCTCCATGTATCCGGGCGAGCTGGCCGGCCTGCTGCGGCTGGCCGGCTCCGCGCTGGCCAAGGAAATCCTGCTCGAAGGGCGCTTGCTGTCCGCCACCGAGGCGCTGGCCAAGGGCCTGCTGACGCGCGTCGTGGCCGACGATGCGCTGATGGCCGAGGCGCAGGCAACCGCCGGCCGCATCGCCGCCGGGGCACCGCTGGTGGCGCGCTGGCACAAGCAGTGGATCGCGCGCCTGCTGGACGGCCGGCCGCTCACGCTGGAGGAGAAACGCGCCAGCTTTGCCTTTCTCGACAGCGCCGACTACGCCGAGGGCCTGGCGGCTTTTCTCGAAAAGCAACCGCCGCGCTTCATCGGACGATGATCGGCCTGGCCTTCCTGGCTTTCTTCGGCGGTTTGGGCGGCAGGGTTGCCACGTAGTCGAGGGCGCGCGCGATCCAGCGCGTCAAGGCAGCCTTGTCCAGTGCTGTGGCGTCGTCAAACGCGGCGTACTGCTTCATGGTGCGGCCCATGATCAAGCAGGGCCGCTTCGCCGCCTCGTTGGGAAGGCGCACGATCAGGCGGTCTTCATGCAAGCCGGCGAACATGTTGCCTTCGACGAAGGCGCAAGGGCAGCCGAACATCTGCCGACGATCCACGCGCGGATCGTCGGGCAGGGCCGCAAGGAATTTTTCGGCGAGTTCGCCCGGCACTTTCTTCCATGTGGTCATGGCTTCCTCCTGATCAATACGGGCTGGTGCCCTCGAAGTCGGCGCTGGCGACACGGCGTTTCGCATAGATTTCTCGCACCCAGTCGGCACCGGGGTGTCGAGCAAAGCGCGCCATCAATGCGGCAAAGGCTGGCGCCACGGGCCGAGGGGCGTACATCGGCGAATTCTCCGGGCGCACGACGGTGGCCAGTGCCGCCGCCACCGTGATGTCCGCGATGCTGAACTCCTTGCCCACCAGGAAGCCTGTCGCCGCCGCCTGCGTCGCGGCGCGATCGAGTGCCGCGTGCGCCGCCGCGATGCCCTCTTCCACGGCGGCGGGGCCGCTGATGCCGTTGCCCTTCCTCACCAGCGGCGCCGCCAGCGGCACGATGCAGGCATAAAAGCCGCGCGACAGCGGCGATTCGGCCTCGGCGAAAATGCGGGCGAAATAGCGCCGGTTGGCAAGCAGGGCATCGAGTACGGCGCAACGGATGCGCGGCGTGATGTCCTCGTCGAACTCGCGCTGCAGTGCCATGGCCGCCGCGCACAGATCCGGCGCGGCCGGGATCAGGCGCGGTTCGGGATAGCGCGCTTCCAGCCAGTCGAGGATGCACGCCGAACCGGTGATGACCTCGCCGTCGTTGATCAGCACGGGGGTGGCCGTCTGTCTGGTCAGCTTCTTCACCTTTGCCATATGCGGGCCGGGCAGCAGGCTGCGGCGGCGATGCGGCACGCGCTTGAGATCCAGCGCCCAGCGCACTTTTTCATTGTAGGGCGAATGGCGGAACTGCAACAGCTCGATCATGGCGCGCCTCCGTTTTTGATATGATAACTATCATATGAAAAGACTTCAAGCATGCCGCTGAGCGCGGAGCACAAGGAACGGACCCGGGCCCGCATCCTCGCCGCGGCGGGGCGTGTGTTTCGCCGCCAGGGATATGCCGCGGCCGCAGTGGACGCGGTGATGGCGGAGGCCGGGCTGACGCGGGGCGGCTTCTATGCCCACTTTCCGTCGAAGGAAGCATTGTTTGCCGAGGTCCTGGCGCACGATCACGGGCTGATTCGCATGTTGGCCGCACGGCGGGCCCGCAGCTCGGCGGGATGGCGGCGCCAGACGCGGCGCATCCTCGGCGATTGGCTCGCGCCGGACCATCTCGGGCCGGTCCGCGAGGGTTGCAGCTTCGCGGCCCTGACCGCCGATGCGGCGCGCGGCGGCCCCGAAGTGCGGCGAGCCTGGGGCCTGGCTTTCGAACGCCTGGTGGGAGAGCTGCTGCGGACACCCGCCACGGATGTCGACCAGGCGCTGGCGATGGCCAGCAGCGAAAGGCGGGCATTGGCGGCCCAACTTGCGGCCAATGCGATCGGGATGCTGGTGGTGGCCGCCGCCGGCGAGGACGGGCTGCTGCGTACGGCGCAGGCGGTGACGCGTGCGGCGGTCCTCGAGCAGATCGACCGGCTGTTGGCGAGCTAGCCTAGCCTTCCCGCACCGCGCGGAAACGCGCCCGCTGCGAGGCGACGCGGCATTCCCGGCCTAGGTCAGCGCCTTCGAAAGTTCGCCGCCTATGGTTTGCATGAAGGCGCGCACCCGCGCCGTGTTGCGCAGGTCCGCATGGGTCAGAATCCAGAATGGCGTCTGCAGGGAGTCGATCGGTTCCGATAGCGCCAGCAGATCGGGGAATTCGCGGGCAACGAATTCGGGCAGCACGGTGATGCCCATGCCAGTGCGCACCAAGGCCAGCGCGCTGGGGAAGTGGTCGGCGCGCGCCACCACCGAGGTCGCGGGTACCGTCGCATCGAGCCAGCGGTCGTAGATCCGGTCCTGTCCGTCAAAGCCGATCCACGGGAATTCCCGCGCCAGGACTTCGGGGTTCAGCCCCTTGCGGCCGCGCGGCTTGGCATTCCCGCGGCCCTCGAAATAGGGCGCGCCGGACCAGCCGTAGATCCTGA
>JADLHU010000094.1 GCA_020848655.1 Novosphingobium sp. | reverse complement strand
CTGGCCCGGCATGGCGATTGCATCGGCCAGCCCATCCCCGAAGGACGGTTCGAACTGGTCGATCCCGATAGCGGCGCGCCCGCCGCCGACGCGGGCGAGCTGGTCTATATCGGCCCCAACGTGATGATGGGCTATGCCGAGGCCCGCGCGGATCTGGCGCGCGGGTTCGACATCGACCGGCTGATGACCGGCGATCTGGCCGAACGGGCGGCGCCGGGCATCTATCGCATCACCGGCCGCAAGAGCCGCTTCCTGAAGCTCTTCGGGCTGCGCATCGCGCTTGACGAAGTGGAGCGCGAGGCCGCCCGGCGCGGCTGGACCGTGGTCGCCACCGGCGATGACAGCCGCGTCGTGCTGGCCAGTGAAGATGGACGCGATCCCGCCCCGCTGGCCGGCGAATTGGCCGATCACTTCAACCTGCCGCCGCAGCGCATCGTCGCGCTGAAGCTCGATTCCCTGCCGCGCCTGGGCAACGGCAAAGTCGATTACCGCGCCATCGTGGCCATGGCGCCCGCCGCCGACGCGCTGGCGCCCGGCGCCGACCCTGTCGCGGCATACGCCGCCATGCTGGCCCGCCTCGCGCGCAAGCCCGCCGTGGCCGACAGCGCCAGCTTCCAGACCTTCGGCGGCGATTCGCTGAACTATGTCGAAGCGTCGATCCTGCTGGAAGAAGCGCTGGGCGAAGTGCCCGAAGGCTGGGAAAGCATGTCGCTGGGCCAGATCAAGGCGCTGGCGAAAGACGCCCCCGCCCCGCTGGCCACGCCCGGCGATGCGGCGCGGTCGCAGCGCGATACCCACTATATCCACGCCATGCGTTCAATCGCGATCCTGCTGGTGGTCGCCGCGCATTCGCGCCAGGTGCTGGCAGACCTTTCCGGCGGGCTGGACTATCTGAGCTTCCGCCACGTCAACGGGAGGGTCGTGTTCGGGGCCGGCTATCTGTTCCAGTACCTTTTGCGCGGGTTCAATTATCAGGCCTACGTCAAGGTCAAGTTGCAGACCGTGATCGTGCCCTATCTGATCGTCTCGATCCCGGTGATCTGCATCTACCTGCTGGGCCTGAAGGACGTGGCCGAACTGAACGCCCCGCCATGGGTGCAGGGCAAGCTGGCGCTGACGGCGTTCATGCTCCTGACCGGCACGCATCTCGCGCCGCTGTGGTTCATCCCGATGATATCGCTTGTCTATCTGATGGCGCCGCTGCTGCGGATGATGGACCAGCGCCCGGCGCTTTACGCCCTGATCGTGCCCTTGATGCTGCTTGGCTTTTCCATCGGCCGGCCGGAACAGGACGACAATCCGATCGAGGCACTGGCGTTCTACCTACCGGTCTACCTGATCGGCATGGCCGCCTGCCACTATCGCGCCCAGGTCCTGCCGGCACTGGCGAAAGTCTGGCCGGTGCTGGTGCTGCTGGTCGTCGTGCCGGTGCTGCTGCCCGGCGGCGCCAGCGCGCACGACAACCTCAACCTGCTGGCGAAAGTTTCGCTTTCGCTGGGCGTGATCGGCGCGCTGAGCGTTCATTCGCGCAAGATCCCGGCCTGGTTCGACAAGATCGGCGAACTCAGCTTCGGAATCTACTTCGTCCACGGCTATTTCGCGTCGGGCTTCGCCATGGCGGCGCGCAAGATGCACGTCGAATTGCACGGCATCCTGGCGCTGCTGGCGGTGTTCGTCGTCATCCTGCTGGCTTCCATCGCAGTGGTGCTTGTGACCAAGGCGATATTCGGTCGATACAGCCGCCAGATCATCGGCGCATGACCACCCCAGCCGACAATCAACCCGGCGTTCGGCCACCCAGCTTTCAGGAGTGAACGGGACCATGCCCCCAGCCCAGCCCGCGCGCTCGTCCGCCATGCCCGATCCGGGCATACTCTATGGCATCCAGGTGCTGCGCGGCATCGCATCGCTGCTGGTGGTGATCCGCCACACGGCGAAGATCATGAACGACAACAGCCCCACCGCGTTCGCGCACGGGCAGTTCGGCGTCGATATCTTCTTCGTGATCAGCGGGCTGGTGATCTTCCTGACCGGCCGCAAGCAGACCGCCAGCCAGTTCGTCAGCCGCCGCATGATCCGCATCGTGCCGATCTACTGGCTGGTCCTCGGCGTGACTGTCCTGGGCGATGTGGTCCGCAGCAACATCGCGCCCAACACGCTGTCCAATGCCGTCTGGTCGTTCCTGTTCATTCCCTCGCTCGATGGATCGAACCAGATATTCCCGCCGAACATCGTGGGCTGGTCACTGAACTTCGAAATGTTCTTTTACCTGATCTGCGCCGGGGTGCTGGTGATCGCAGGCCGGGAGATGCGCCTGCTTGTCGGCACCACCGCGGTCATCGCGCTGGCGGTGGTGGCCGGCTTTGCGGTTCGCGACCTTCTGCCGATGCAGCAGTATCCCGCCACCGTGCTGCTGCTGCCGATCACGCTGGAATTCCTTGCGGGAATGTGGCTCGCGCACTTCTTCCTTATCGGCAAGCGGTCCCCCGCGTGGGTTGCCGCCGTTCTGCTGGCGGCGGCGTTCGCCTGGGTGGCCATCGCGCCGACGGCCCGGCCCTACACCGAATTGCGGCCGCTTTACTGGGGTATTCCCGGCATCGCGATCGTCTGGGCCGTTCTCAGCACCGAAGGCAGGATCGCCTATCACAAGTGGAAGCCGGCGCTGGCCGTGGGCGATGCGTCCTATGCGCTCTATCTGGTCCACCCGATCGTGCTGGCGGTGATGTGGGCGGTGTTCAAGAAACTGGGGCTGGCCGATGTGCGCTGGCTGGTGTTCCCGCTGATGATCGCGGGATCGCTGGTCGCCGGCCTGATCACGCACTGGGTGGTGGAACGTCCGATCACCAGGATCCTGCGCGGCTGGCTGGATCGCCGCCCCGCCGCAAAGCCCGCCACCGCATCCTGACGCGGGATTGCCGGGGCCGGGCGACGGAGGACGGCTACTTGCGGTGCAGCCGCTCCACCACGCCGGCAACCGCGCGCTCCAGCAGTCGGGGGCGATAGGCGGCGCGATAATCGTGGCCGCTGGCGGCGATGTCGGCGAACAGGGTGAACGGTTCGAACGTCGTCGTGGGAATGCGCGTCGTGCCTTGCGGTCCGGCGCCTTGCACCATCATCGTCAGTTCGTTCAGGTGGAGCAGGAAATCCGGCCCCATCGGCTGCGGCTGGCCGGCCGCGATCGCACGCCCCATTTCGGCGATGCCCAGAATCTTGTCCTGCGCATAGATTTCGCGCCGCCGCAGCCAGCTTACCAGCTTGTGCTTGAACGAACGGCCAACGCCGCGTTCGGCTTCCCCCGCATGCGATTTCCAGCGGCGCACCAGCGGCAGGCGTGACCCGCCGATCCCGAACGGTCCGCCAACCATCGGGTGGCGGCGAGCGGTATAGGCCTTGCGCGCGGTCAGCCCGACGCGGGAGAACCGTTCGAGGCGCACGGGCGACTGGTCATGAAAGGCATTGTCGACCGAAAGCTCCCCCTCGCTGCCGATGATCCGCATGCGGTGATCGCGCGGAGCCACCCAGCTACAGGTGATGCGGGCGGCGACGCCGCCGGCGAAATCGAGGCAGGCCACCGAGAAATCGGGAGTTTCCGCCGGATCGAGCGGCCCGACCCGCTTGTCGGGGATCAGGCATTTGGAAAAGGCGGTCACGCCGATGGCCGGCCCGAAGACCGCGCAGATCCACGCCAGATGATAGCCGATATGTTCGACCGTGCAGCCTTCCTGCAATTCCTCGCGATAGGGAAACGGCGCGCCGGTGGGGCTTTGGACGGTGTCCAGCCGCATCAGGTGGGCCGGATTGTCGTCCATCTCGGCATAGATCAGCGCAGGCTTGCCAATGGCCCCGTCGCCAATGGCTTTCCAGATCGTGCTGACGGCATCGGAATGGAGATTGCACGGCGCGGCGGCGAGCACCCGGCCCTGCCGCTCGGCCAGCGCGAAAAGTTCGCGCGTGCGATCGAACGCGGTCGTCACCGGCTTTTCGGTGAAGACGTGCTTTCCCGCCGCAAGCGCGCGGCTCGTCACGTCGAAATGCGCCGCGATGTTGGTGAGGTTGACGACGACCTCCACGTCCGGGTCCGCCAGCAGGGCCTCAAGGCTGGGGTACACGGGGATGCCGTAGTGCCGGTGAACCACGGCGGAGCGCGCCGTATCGATATCAAAGACGCCGCGTATCTCGATCTCGGGATAGGCCCATCGCGTGCGCATGTAGATATCGAACACATAGCCGCATCCGACGAACGCGATCTTCATTCCCGGCCACTCATTCATGCCTGGCTCCTGCCCGCGCGCTGCGATCGACCGGTGGAATGCCCGGTCCGGGCCGGTGCCGTTCCTGCCCGGCCCCACCCCGCGTGCCGGCCCCCACCTGATCGGCGATCGCGCGCAGCCGATCGATCCGCCCCGATCCGACGAGCGTTGTGGTTACGAATGGCAGCGCCATGGCCTTGGCCACCGCCACGCCGGCGGGCACATCCGGCTGCTGCACGATCACTTCGCGCGCGATCACCGTGATGCCGCGCTTGTCCAGCGCGGCGGCCTGCGGCGTTCCGGCGATCGCGCAAAGCACGCTCCACGGCAATTCCAGGACATCGAGATACGGCATTGCCAGCGCGGCTTCGAGCTGTTCCAGATCGTCGCATGCCGCGCCCGCGCGAAGCGCCTTGCCGGATGCCACCATGCGCGCCAGCACATCGGCGGTCTCCGGCTGCCGCAGCACTTCGGCCGGCGGGCTGTGCAGCAGGAAGGCATCGACGCGATCGGTGCGAAGCCGCCGCAGCGATCGTTCGAGCGCGGCGACAAGATGCGCGGGCGTCCAGTTCATCCGTTCCTCGCCCGCACGCTGCGCGGTGACCGCGCCCGACAGGCCGCCCAGCGCCAGAAACGGTCGCAGCAGCGGCTTCAGCGGCCGCAGCAGCCGCATCTTCGCCGAAAACAGCCGTCCGCCCTTGGTAACGATCACGCCGCCGTCGCGCCGCCCGGCCAGCGCCTTGCCGACCAGCCTTTCGCTATCGCCCTGGCCATAGATATCGGCCGTGTCGAACAGCCGCAGCCCCAGATCGAAGGCGCCGCGCAGCAGCGCCAGGCTTTGCGCAGCGCTGGCCGGATTGCCGAACGAACCGATGCGCGCACAGCCCAGCCCAAGGCGGGGCCAACGCGGAAGATCCACAGCCGTCATCGCCACAAATGCCCGCCGCAGGCACGGATATAGCGCCGCGCCGGCGCGCCGATCGGCTGCCGACGCAGCCGGTCCGGCCGACGCAGCCATGCCACGAACTGCTTCAGCGCCAGGCCCACATCGATCTGCCCCCGCGCAAAGAACCACGCATAAGGCGGAAAGGCGACAAGGTTGATCCAGACGTAAGGCGAAGGCATCCGCAGGAAGCTGATGATGAATTTGTTGGTCAGCCGGTCTGCCTGGACCAGCCGTTTCGGCCGGCGGCCGGCGGGGTGTTCCAGTTCTTCGCAGACAATGGCGGGATCATAATGGATCGACCATCCCCGGTCGATCAGGCGATAGGACAATTCGATCTCCTCAAGTCCATAGAAAAAATCCGGCAGGAATCCGCCGGTCTCGCGCAAGGCGGCCGTGCGAAAGCCGACGCATCCGCCGACGAAGCGGAAGGTGGGAAACGGGCGCGTCAGGTCCACCGATTTGTCGGTATGCGGAATCAGATCGACGCGCCGCCGCGTTTCGCCGCGAACATGCTTGGCCACGGTGATCGCCCCCAGCTTCGCGTCGGTCGCAAAGCGGCTGGCGAAGCGATCGAGGAAATCGGGCGTTTCGATGAAGACATCGTCATCGAGCAGAACGACGAATTCCCCCCGCGCGGCGACGAAGCCCAGGTTGCGCGCGACCACGCCCTTGTTCGCCCCGTCCCACAACACGCGCACCGCGTGGAAACGGGCCAGCGCGGCGGAGCGGTCGAACGCTTCGGGATTGTTGTCGACCAGAATGATTTCATAGTCGTCGCGATTCGCCAGATCGGCCGCCAGCCGATCGAGATTTTCGGCAAGGATCGCCTCACGCGCATAGGTCAGGATGACGATGGAAAACCGGGGGGGCGATACGGCCTCGGTCATCGGCTCCGGCTCCACCGTGCAAGCGCCACGCGTTCGGCGCCGATCAGCAGCAGGCAGTTGATGAACTGGCTTGCCGCGAAGCCCCCGGCCATGCCCGCCACGCCATGCCGCGCGCTGAAGGCCAGCGCCGCCAGCGTGATCGCCGCCGTGATGCAGCGCACGGTCAGCATGACCGGCCCGGCGCGCAGCACGATCAGCATCGTTTCCGAAGGCAGGTTCAGGCTGAACAGGAAAAAGCCCAGCGCCAGCCAGCGCACTTCTTCCTCAAGCCCGGTATATTGCCCGCCATAGGCCAGATGCGTGAGGTACGTCGCCAGGATCGCCACGCCGCCCAGGTACAGCCCGGTGGCAACAGCGATCGAAATGCGTGAATTGCGCACGATACGGCGCAGGCCCGGAATGCCTTCGCGCACCAGGGCCCGCGCAGCGCGCGGCTTGTCGATCGAATCAATGGCCGACACCACGCTGATCGCCGGGTTGGTCAGCGTGCGCGCGGCGGTGAAGACGGCAGCCTCCAGCGGCCCCATGAACAGGCCGATCCACACCACGATCGAAGCGGTGCTGTAGATCGAATAGGGCAGGTTCGTTGCCGCCAGCCATGCCGCGTGCGCCTTGTTCTCGCGCGTGATCAGCGCCGCCGCCGCCCGGTCGAACGCCATCGGCACAAGCCGCATCAGCGCCACGACCAGCGCCACGATGCTCGCCAGGACCCAGACCATCGCCGCCGCAAAGGAATCGGGCGCATAGCGGCCCGCCAGCAGCGCGCCGGCAACCAGCACCACCAGATACAGCCCCGAACATGCGGCCACCAGTTGCGGCCGCTCGATCTTGTAGAGCCAGCGCCGCGCGAATTCCCAGGCCAGCAGCGCCGGCGTGACCAGCGCGGTCAGGTACAGCGGCTCGACCAGCCATTGCACATCGGGGACGTAGGCTCCGGCCAGCCGCACGACCAGCGCCGCGATTCCCGTCCCCGCCGAAACCAGCAGCGCCAGCCCCAGGCCCAGCCACCACCAGTTGCTGTCATCGCGGTGAACATCGATGGCATCGGCGTCGGTCCGGTGCCAGGTCGTGAAGGGCAAAACGATCGCCGATCGGTGGAAGCCGCCGATGAAATAGTACAACCCCATCATCATCCCGATGGAGCCGAAATCGTGCGGCGTCAGCCCGCGGCCGAACAGCGCGAAGACGAGGACATTGGCCACGCCGCTCGCGCCCTGGTCGGCGACGGCCCAGAGGCGCGCGGTGGCCACGGAACCGATGCGGCGTTCCAGCGGGGCGATGCACCACTGCAAAAGGCCTTCCAGCCCGTCGACCGTGGCCGCGGAAAACGCCACGATCGGTCGCTTCCCGGCCAGGCCGACCGACGAATCAGTTGGAGGGGAGATAATCTTTGATCTCGTCGTAGTAGTACGATGTCTCGCCATAGCCCGATTGCGCCTGGGTCTTCAGGTTGACCATGGTCATCGCCACGCCGGCAATGGAACCGCCCACCGTCTGGACCTGGTGCAGCGCGGCACGGATCGCCTTGATCGGCGTGCGGCGCCAGTAGGCGACCAGCGCGAAGGTATCGAGATGCGTGATGACGTTGCGGGTATCGACCACGGCCAGCACCGGCGCGGTATCGACGACGACCACTTCGAAACGCTGCCGCAAGTCGGCCAGCAGCGTCGCGAAGCCATCGCCATCGAACAGGCGTTGCACTTCGTGCGCGCCACGCGCGGCCGGCAGCAGGATCAGGCCGCTGGCATCCTCGAACGCGATCTCGTCGAGCGTCGCTTCACCCTGCATGACTTCGATCCAGCCCTTTTCCGCATCGGGGGCCAGCGCCATCGTGGTGGACCTGCGCCGCAAGTCGATATCGAGCAGCGCCACCTTCTTGCCCGACATCGCCAGAACCCGTGCCATCGAGATGGACGTGGTGGTCTTGCCTTCGCCCGAAAGCGCCGAACTGATGCCGATCACCCGGCCGCCCTTGGCCTTGCTGTTGCTTGCCGCGAACAGCAAGGTCGTGGCGAGGCTGCGGAACGCTTCCGCATAGGACGACATCGGGTGAAGCAGCACCGCCTCGGCCGGATCGCGAGTCTTCGGCTTGTCGATGGCCGACTGAAGCGTCGGCACCGAGTTGAGGAAATCGACGCCCAGATACCGATCGATATCGTCGATGGTGTTGAGCGTGCGCGACCAGCGTTCACGGACATAGATCAGGGCCACCGCGATGGCGAGACCGACCGCGAACCCGACGAGCAGGTTCACCAGCATCTTCGGCGAAGACGGATAAAGCGGCGGCGTTGCCGGTGCGACGATGTGCGAATCCGGCTGCACCAGCGCGCGATTGGCCGTCTGCTGCCCGCTGACCGCAAGCATGTCCTGATAGAGCTTCTGCGCGGCATCCGCCTTGCGCTGAAGATCGGCAAGCTGCACCCCGGCGCGCAAGTTGCCGGCCAGCTTGGCCTCGGCCTGCGCCCGGCTGCCTTCGAGCGAACCCGCACGCGCGGCAGCGGCCGAAGCGCGAACGCCCGAGGCACTGTTGACGCGCGTTTCCTCGCGCTCGACCGCGGCATTGGCCGCCGCCAGCCGGTCGCGCGCCTCGATCAGCAGGGGGTTGTTATCCCCATACCGCGCCTGAAGGCCGGAAACTTCCTGCTGCGCTTCGGCGCGGCGCTGGCGCAGCGCGGAAAGCGTGCCGACGTCGATACCCTCGCTCAGCGCGTCGGAACCACCGCCCACCCGCACTTGCGCCGCTTCCGAGCGCGCCTGCGCCAGGTTGCTGTCGATGTTGGAAACGAGCGATTCCAGGGTCACGGAATTGGTGGTGTTGAGCAGGTTGTTGCGAACCCGGAACCCGACCACTTCGGCATCGGCCAGTTCGGCATCGCGGCGAAGTTCCTCGACGCGCTTGGCCAACTGCTCGGCCGGGCCATTCGCCTGGGCGCGCTTCTGGTCGACCTGGACCTGGAGATAGGCCTCGGCAAAGGCATTGGCGATCTTCGCGGCCTTCAGCGGGTCTTCATCGACATAGTTGATGTGGAACAGCGGCGTCTGCCCGATCCGCGTGGTGCTCGCCCGCCGCAGCAGGGCCGCCGCCATGCTGTCGGGAGACGGGCCGCCTTCGAACCCGCCAGCCTGCGCGCGCAGTTCGGGATCGTTGGCCATTCCCGTGGTCTTGATCACCTGTGATGCGACCATCAGCGAACTGACCAACTGCATCTGCGCTTCGACCGCGGCATCGCGCTGGGCGTCGGTCATCGGCTGGCCGGCATCGCCCACCAATGTCGTCTGCGGCGAATAGGCCAATTGCGCGTATGCGGTGTATTCCTTGGGGGAAAAGCGCGTGGCGATGCCCGCCAGGATCACCGCCGCGGCAATGATGCCCAGGCTGATCGGCAGATAGCGCCGGAACCGCGACACTATGCTGGCCAGGTCCTGTTCCTGGTAACCGCGATTGGTGGTTTCATCGTTCATGGCGATAATCTTCTCTGCAGTCTCAGGTCAGGCACGGACGGGCGCAATGCCCTTATGGATTGTACTTCAAGGTCAAGAGCGAGCGCAGTTCCTTGATGCGGGGACCGCGCTGAAGGCCGCTGCTGTCTCGTGAAACATAACTGGCGGAAAAGTCGACCGACCAGCGGCGATTGGGCTGATAGCCGGCGCCCAGCCCCGCCACCCAGCGCCTGTCGTCGCGATCGGCGCCCCGGAAACTTTCCTTCACCCAGTCTACATAGGCGTAAGGGATCAGATTGCGCAGCAGTTCGTGATCGACCCGCGCGCCCACATGGGTCGCCATGTAGCCCGAAGATCCGGCCACGATCGCTTCTTCCAACTGGCGCGTGAACACGGTCGATACCGTCGTCAGCGGGCTGACATAGTAATCGAGCCGGAAATCGACATCGAGATCGCCGATGCTGTCGAACGCGGGATTATCGTATGTGCGCCGGAAATAGCCGACGGCGCCGGCGATGCGGATCAGCGAACTGACATCGGCGATGGCCCCCACGCCCGCGCGCCATTCATCGCTGGTGCGATTGGCCGTGGTGGTTTTCATGTCATAGTCCGTATGGCGATAGGTCCCCTGGACGAACACCGCGTTGTCGGGGCTGAGCGCATATTCCAAGCGGCCGCTCATCCGCGCGACCCAATGATCGCGAAAGCCCAGGTCGAGCCGCTGGCCCGACAGCGTGACCGACCGGCCATAGCGGAAATCGTTGTAATCGCCGCTGCCGGTGATGCGAAGCTGGTTCAGGGCGTGGGTGCCGCGCAGCATCAGGCTGGTCTGGTCGATCGCGACCGACCCCCCGCCGCTGGCCGGAAACGAAGCCGCCGTCTGGTCCTCGTAGCGCCGGCGAAGCGAAGCCGATGCGGCAAGGGAACTGCGATCGAACACGTCAAGATTGCCGTTGATCGCGGCCAGATAGCCGTTCTCGTTCTTGGCGGATGTCTGGAAATAGCGCTGGCCGTCATAAGCGCCGGTCACGCTCAGATCATGGCGCGACCATTGGCTGCGCAGATCGAGGCGAGCGGTCGCGGCGGCATAGCCGTCGCTTCGGGCGCCCTGTTCGCTGCCCACGACATTGCTGGTGAAACCGATGCCGCCGCCGATTTGCGGAAATGCGCGAAAACCGCCGAGCGGCAGGCCCTGCTGCCGCAATTCGGGCCGGGCGCGATCATCGACGCCCCTGTTGCGGCCGGTTTGCGTCGACAGCGGGATTTCCGAATCCAGCAATGGCCCATAGGTCTGCGCGCGCGCCTTGGTCGGCACGATCACGTTGGCGGCAAGCAGCACCGCCATCATCGCCACCGGCGTCCGGCCACAAGGCCATATGCGTCTCGTCAAAGACGCCGGATAGCCACCGAACGCATGCACGATCAGAAATACCGCTCGTCGATGCGAAGGGTGTCACCTGGACGGATACGGAAATCCTGGTCGAGAATGACGCGCACTTCCTCGGTCGTCTTTTCGTGGCGCAGGACAATCTCGTTCTTCTTGGCGCGATAGGTATAGCCACCGGCTTTCGCCACCGCGTCGCGCGCGGTCATGCCCACGGCGTATTCGTATTGCCCCGGATTGTTGACCTCGCCCAGGATGTAGAACGGCCGATAGGCGGTCACCACCGCGACAACGGCGGGGTTGCGCAGGAAACCGTCGGCAAGCCGCGTCTGGATTTCCGCGGCGACCTCGTGGCTGGTCTTGCCTTCGGCGACGACACGGCCGGCCAGCGGCACGGTAACGCTGCCGTCCGCGGCGACGAGCTGTTCGCTGGTGAGGTTCTGCTCACCATAGACGATGAGCTGCAATTTGTCCCCCGGTCCCAGCCGATAGTCCTCGGCCGGGGATGATTCTGCCATGCTGGACGCAACGATCGTGCTCGCAGGAGCTGGAACCTGCCCCGCGCACCCCGCCAGAAACAGCGCCAACATAGCCACACAACTGAGTTTTCTCATCTGCACTCCGCGAGAGCTTAGGCGATTTTAATCCCCTCGCTTGCAAAGGTGCTCGCAATCATGCTGCATTGCAACAAGGAAATGTAACGATTCGCGACAGGCCGTTTTTTGTCCACGACGCGCGATGGCGGACAAGACAAATCAATGGCATGTGACAAGGGAAGCGACGCGCATTCCATCTGCGCTCTATGAACGGCCGGCTGCTTGCGGTAGCTTTCCGGGATCACTGGTTCAGCAAAGTTTGCAGTAATTAAAGGATAGCGGTGGCCAGTCTCCAAATCGTTCTGGAAGGGTGCCTCGCGTTCCTGGCCGCGATCTTTGCGATTTTGGCCCTGCACCCGCTGTTCACCTATCCGTTCAGCCTGAGCTTCGCCCGCGATCGGACGCAAAAGGTGGCGCTGCCCGCCGATGCGCCGCGCCCCACCCTGGCGATTTGCATGTGCGCCTACAACGAAGCACAAGTGATCACCGCCAAGATGGACCGGCTGCTGGAAATCGCGCGGCTCTATGGCCCGGCGACGGTCCATGTCTATGCGGACGCGCCCAGCGACGGGACGACCGCCATTCTCCAGGGCTATGCCGACCGCGCCGACATCGTCGTCGGCAGCGAGCGGGCGGGCAAGACCTTCGGCATGAACCTGCTCGTCTCGCGCAGCAGCAGCGAGATGCTGCTGTTCACCGATGCCAACGTGGAAAGCGAACCGGACGTCGCGATCCAGTTGCTCGAAGCGCTGGCGGACCCGGCGGTCGGCTGCGCCACGGCGCGACTGGTCTATTCCAACAGTAGTGAATCGCCGACAAGCGCGCTGGGTTCGCTGTACTGGTCGATCGAGGAAGCGATCAAGCGCATCGAAAGCCGCAGCGTCGGGCTGGTCGGCTGCGACGGCGCGATGTTCATGATGCGCCGGTCGCTTCACATCGCGCCATCGCCGGATCTCATCGACGACCTTTACCTCAGCCTTTCGATCCTGATTTCCGGGCAGCGCATCGTCAGCGTCGAACATGTGAAAGTGTTCGAACGCAGCGCAACGGGCGCGACCGAGGAAAAGCGGCGCAAGCAGCGCATCGCCTGTCAGGCCTGGAACGTCCACCGCGCGCTCTGGCCGCGGTTGCGCAAGCTGCCGATGCTGTCGCTCTATGCCTATATCTCGCACCGTCCGATCAAATGGCTGATGCCGTTCTTCGTGGCGGCGATGGTGCTTTGCCTGCTGCTGATCGTGGGCGTGCAGTTCGGCGCGGTGGCCATGCTGGCAGCGGCCGGAGCGCTTGCGGCGTCCTTCGCGATTGGCGGCATCGCGCCGATTCCGCCCTTTTCCCTGCTCCATTCGGCTACGTTGAGCCTTTATGGCGTGGCGGTGGGCTTCTTCGAATCGTGGTGGATGGGCAAGACCTATACGATCTGGCAACCGGCGATGACGGTGCGCAGCATGGATCCCTCGCCCGCGCCTTCGGAACCCCCGCAGGACGACCGGTCAGGCGGCGGTCACGGCTGATCCGCGCCCGGCGCGGGCCGGCGCCAGCCGCCGCCGCAGCGGGCCATCGTAGACCCGCTCCAGCCCCCACGATAGCAAGGCGATTGCGATTGCGACGATCACCATGGCAATCGTTCGCGCGGCCGCGTCTTCCAGGCGAAGAACCCACGGCGTCAGCAACAGCAGCAACGGCAGATGGATTGCGTAGAGCGGATAGGACAAGTCGCCCAGCGCGGCGGCGATCCGTTCCGCCTTTTCAGGCACGCGGCTGCGGGTCAGCAGCATCAGTCCCGGCGGAAACGCGAACAGCACGGCGCCCAGCCAGTAGGCACTGGCCGGAACGATCCCCGCGAGCATGACCTCGAACAAGACCACAGCCAGAAAGCCGGCGAGCAGCAGCCACAACGGCAGGCAGGGCGTTCGCGGCTGCCACACCGCCCGGGTCCGCCAGATCAGGACCCCGGCGAAATAGGACAGGAGAACGCGCGGAAAACCGCCCCAGAACGTCTCGGGCGAAAAGCCATTGGCCAGCCCGTGCAGCCGCCAGCCCGCCACCAGCAAAAGCGCCAGCGACAGGATCAGGATCGCGCCGAGCACGCGTATCGACAGCACCGGCGCCAGCACGCGATGCAGCGCATTCGTGACGATTTCGAACAGGATCGACCACAGCGGCGCATTCAGGGGAAACAGCTCTGCCGCGGTCCACAGCAGCGGAAGCGCGGTCATGGCGCTGATCCCGGCAAGCCAGAGCGGCGCACCGCCAAGGTCCACCGCCACGAACAGGCCGGCGATGATGCCCAGCAGCCCGCCCAGCCAGATCATCGGGTATAGCCGCGCCATGCGAATCGCCAGAAAGGCGCGCAGGCCCATGCCGCGGCCCATGCGCGGCTCATATGCGCTGGCGATGACGTAGCCGCTCATCAGGAAGAACACGTCGACCGCGAGATAGCCGTAGGCGAACAGCGGGAACAGCGCGAATTCCCGCTCTGCATGATGCAGCAGCACGACCATCGCGGCCACGCCGCGCAGCGCGTCGAGCGCGAACAGTCGCTTGCCTGTCATCCGTCCTCCGATCGCTGGCCGCAGCCCCGCTCAGCCCAGCGCCACTCAGCCCAACGCCTCGCAAGCGGCAGCGATGATCCGCGCCGAATCGCTCCAGTGATACTGCGCAACGCGGCGCTTGCCCGCTTCCAGCATCGCCGCACGCCATGCGCCGCCGTCCGCAAGCACGTCGCGCATCAGCGCCGCCAGCGCGGCGGCGTCGTGCGGCGCGAAATAGCCGGCGGCGTCCGCGCAGACTTCCTGCACCGCCGGCGCCGTGCTGGCCAGCACCGGGCAACCATTGAACATCGCTTCGAGCGGCGGAATGCCGAAGCCTTCGTACAGGCTGGGAAAGACCAGCGCGCGCGCATGGCGCATCAGCGCGGTCACTTCCTCGTCGGAAAGGCGGCCGGCAAGGATCACCCGGCTGCTGGCTTCGGGCACGTTGGTGGCGAAAACCCCCTGATCGATCCGTCCCACCACGACCAGGCGCGCATCGCCGGGAACCTGCGCCAGCGCCTCTACCGCGACCTTGAGATTCTTGTTGCGGGTAAGGTTGCCGATGGTGAGGAAGAACGGCGCCGTCCCCAGCCCCAGCCGCTCGATGATCGAAAAGTCGGGGCTGGCATCAAGGTGATCGGCCGAATTGGGCGCAACGACGATCCGTTCGCGCGGAAGCTTCAGGCATTCGGCAAGTTCCCCGCGCGAAAATTCGGACACGGTGGCAATGGTCGCGCGCCGCGCCAGCATCCGCTCGATCAGGCTGTGCGCGGCGACATAAGGCTTCGAGAAATGTTCTGGATAGCGATAGATCGCCGCGTCGTGAATCACGCAGACGTGGCGCGGGTGAAAGACCGGCCCGCTCATCGCCAGGCTCAGCGCCACACCGCCCGACGCATGGCGGGCGAACGAGACCTGCTCCCACACGTGGCCCGGCAACGTCCCATGGCGAACCTGGGGGATCGCCCTGAGCGGCACGTCGGGGGTTTCGACAGGCGTAACCAGTTCGAAATCGCCGGGCAGTTCCCCGTCCGCGACAAGCGCGTCGAGCGCGCGCACGATTTCCATCGCATAGCGCTGGACCCCGCTCATCGGTTGATGCGCGAACCGGCCGCTAATATGGATTTTCATCGGGACTCCGAACCAGACGCCGTGAAATCGGCGGGCGCCACCGCGCCGGCAAGGCGCTGGTACAAGCGTTCCACTTCCACGATCATCAGGTCACCGTTGAGACGACCATTCTGCAGCCGGGCGGCGGCCGCCATCGACGCCATCCGCTGCGGCGAAAGAAGCACGTCGCCCACGGCCCCGGCGATCGCTTCGGGCATATCGCTATCGAGGATCAGCCCGCTTTCGCCATCCAGCACCACATCCACCGCCCCCGCCACGCGCGTGGTGATCAGCGGCAGGCCGGCGGCAACCGCCTCAAGCGTGACGTAAGACAGCGCTTCATAGCGGCTGGTCATCACCATCACGTCGAAAGCCCGGATATAATCGACACCCGGCACGGCCCCCAGCAGATGGAAGCGGTCGGCATGGGGCGATGCGGCAGCCAGGGCAGCCACTTCCTCGCGCTTTTCGCCATCGCCGATCAGCACCGCGTGAATGCGGCCATCCCGCGCCATGGCCAGGCTCATCGCCTGGACGAAGCGTTCGGGCGCCTTCTGGTAGGACAATCGGCCGATGAAGCCTGCGACCAGCGCGTCATCCGGCAACGCCAGGGCGGCGCGCGCCGCCTCGCGCCCGGCCGCATGAAAATTGACCACCGAATTGCGGATCAAGTGGAGCTTGCTTTCGGCAAGCCCGATCTGCCGGGCATGCTCCAGTTCGCTCAGCGACACGGCGATCAGCGCGTCGGTGTTCAGCATGCCCAGCACGCTTTCCGCGCCGGACAGCACCAGCCGCCGCAGCCCCGATGTCGACGGGTCCAGCGCCCGGAACGCATGCGGCGTATAGACGATGGCCCCGCTCCGGTGCGCGGCAAGGCGCAGCACTGCCCCCGCCTTGGAACTGTGGGCGTGCAATATGTCGAACGGACCGCGCTCGGCAATCAGGCGCTTCAGACGCCAGGCGGCCGTGAAATCGTGCAGGCCGATGCTGCGGCGCATGTCGAATTCCACCGCGCAGATCGGCAACGCGGCAAGCTGGTCCAGAAAGATGCGCTCCGCCCGCACCGGCGAATAGAACAGTTCCACCGCATGGCCGCGCACGGTCAGTCCGGCGGCGAGATCGAGCACATGGCGCCCCGCGCCGCCGCCCGCCGCCTCGAGCACCAGACATATACGCAAGCGGCGACCGCCGGCCAGCCCGGCACCGTCCGCATATGTCACCCGGCTCACGTCCATGCGGCGCCATGGGTGTCGGGCGCGAGGCCACTGCCCCGCGCCTGGGCTGGCCCGCGATCATCCAACCAGCGCATCGACCGGCCTTTCCGCAAGCACGGAGCGATAGATCGCCAGGGTTCGCTGCGCGACCACATCGGGAAGATAATCGTGGGCATCGCGCGCCCAGCGTGCGCGCACCTGTTCGCGAAACGGCGCATCGGTCATCACTTTGGCAATGGCAGCGCGCAGGGTATCGGGATCATCGGGATCGAAAACCAGCCCGCGCGCGCCATAATCCACCATTTCCGGCAAGCCGCCGCGCGCGGCGACGATCGGCACCAGCCCGTGGATGCCCGATTCGAAGGCGACCCGCCCCGAAGGTTCATCCCACAGCGAAGACACGATCAGGGTATCGACGGTGGCATAGAAATCGTCGGGCGATTGCCGCCCCAGGAACGTGACCAGCAAGCCTTCGGCCAGGTGCTTGAGATGGGCAACGTAGGCCGGATCGCCATCGCCGCCGACCCGCAGCTTCCACCCGCCCGCCGGCAGCTTCGCCAGCGTTTCGAGCATTTCGGCCAAGCCCTTTTCAGGGGCGATCCTGCCGAAGAAGCCGATCGTCAGGCAGCCCGGCTCGATCAGGTCGGAGCGCGGCGCGACCGGCCGCGCCGGCTGATAGGCGCCGTGGATGATGCTGCCGGGCGTATCGGCGGGAAACACCCCGGCCTCGTCATAGATGGAGCGGATCTTGTCGCTGACGTAGACGACATGATTGACCAGCCGCGCCGGACCGCGCGCCTGCGACAACGCCAGAACCCGGCAGCCGGGGCATACGCCCTGGCAATTCTCATCGCCCTTGCGGTGGCCGGAATTGAGGCAGAGCAGATAATAGTCGCTGACACGGTGCACGATCGGCACGCCTTCGGCTGCCGCCGCCTGCCAGAAGCCGACACCGATCCCGGCCATGACATGGGTGTTGACGATATCGGGCCGGAAATCGCGCAGCACGCGGCGATAGTCCGCCGCCATCGCGGAGCCCAGCCGATCCACCAGGTGCCAGGCAACGCGCTTCGGCGCGGGCTGCGGCCCCTGTGTATAGAGATTGCGCAGCTTCAGCCGGTATTCGGGAACGCCGGTGCCATCGTGCGTTCCCCAATGCTCGTGATCATCGACATTGAGGACCGCGACCTCGTGGCCAAGGCTTTTGAGGCCCTTGGCGATCTGCGCGACGGACACTTGCGCGCCACCGAACACCCCAGGGGGAAAGTAATTTCGAGATACCAGCAACACGCGCATCATTTTGCCCCGAGAGAGCCTGGAATAATCACCTTCTGGCGCATCCTGCGGCGCAAAGGCCTTCGTTTCCAAGGCACAACGACCTGAGCAGCAAATGCTGCATTCCTATGGCGATCCAATACGAATTGCGGCAAGAATGGCTGCGTTGCAGCATGATTGTCAACACCGCCTTCGCCCTTGAATCATAAGCGATGCACGGCTCAACCGGAATATCGCTCCACCCGTCCTTGCTGCATCCGCTTCGACCATTGCGCAAGTGCAAAAACTGTTGCACTCAAGACCCGGAATTCGCGGAACCGGATATATGATCCCACCGAACAAGAGTGAGGCCTAAGTCGTTGTCGCAATCCATCACGAGCGAGCGGAGCGCCTCCCTGCGTCAGCGCGCATCGACGCGATCCTGGGCGGTAACGGTGGCCAGGGACGACCGGGACCGCCGGATCGTGCTGTGGATCCTGCTGATCCTGCTGTTCCGGCAGACCCTGGCAGGGCCGATCCGGGCCTATGTGCCGTTCCTGTGGTATATTCCCGATTTCGCGATGCTCGTCGGCTTCGGCGTGCTGATCTACCAGGCGGCGCGGGACAAGGTGGTTCCGCTGCTAGTGTTCTGCGGCCTGCTATCGCTTGTCTTCATCTATTCCACGATGTCGAACTCGCTCGTCGCGGTAAGCCTGCAGGCGCGCCAGGCCGGCTACCTGATTCTGGCGGCGCTGGCCGGGATCGGCATTAGGCGCGGCAACACCACCGTCACCAAGGCCATCGCCATTTCGGGCGGCATCGCCATCCTGGGCGTTTATTATGACTATATCTTCGGCGTTCCCTGGGCCAACGCGATCTTCGACGGCCTGCTGCAAACGAAGGAAGTGGCGCGCGAATGGTGGGGCGCGGCGGGCATGCGCAGGCTTTCCGGGTTCGGGCTGTCCTCCACCGACACGTCGGTGATCATCGCCGTGGGCGCGCTCAGCTTTTGCGCGCTCACGCGCAGCCAGCTTCGCCTGACCAGCGCCGTCTACGCCGCCGCCGCCGTCCATACGCTGTTGCTGACCACCCAAAAGGCCACGGCCGGCTGGCTGGTGATCGTGCTGGTGCTCGCCTATGCAGTGCCGATCGCCTTTCCACGGCGTGACGGCTTCTCGTCCGCGCCGCTTCTGCGGATGCTCGGGCTTGCCGGGCTGGCCGGCTGCATTCTTATTCCGGCGATCTTCTTCGGCGTGCGGCTGGGCCAGGATCTCGATATCCATGCGCCCACGCTTGACCAGCGCATGGCCGATGTCTGGCCCACGGTGATTCCCAAGCTGTGGGCCTTCCCGCAACTGATCGCGGGCTATGGCCTTGGCGGGGTCGGGCACACCGCCACGATCCCCGGGCTGGAAACCGTGGACAACATGTTCCTCTATACCGCGCTCAGCGTGGGCATGCCGCTGACCTTGGCCATCTTCGGCGCTTTCGCCTATGGCCTGTGGAAAGCACCGATGCGCGATGCCATGGATTTCGCGGCGCTCGCCATCGCCTCGCTTGTCATCCTGAACGGCATTACCGCCAATATCCTGGCGGCGGGCGGCGTGGGCAGCATGTATCTCGGCCTCGCGGCGGGCATCCTGCTGCGGCCGACACGACGCAGCGCGCCCAGCGGCCCGACCGGCGAGGCACCTTCCTCCACCCCTTCCGGGTCAGGCCGGCGGCGGCGGCGCCGATCCTCTTCCAGCCAAAGCGCCGGCTGAGCCTGCGTGACACGCATCGTCATTTGCGGCGTCGCCGGCCACAATCGCGGCGACGACGCGATCGCCATGGCCCTGGCCGAGGGCATTCTGGCCCGCAAACCCCAGGCCAGCCTGCAGATCGCCATGCTGCAGCGCGGATCGATTCCCGAAACATCGCGCATCAAGACCTTCGTCGCACGGCGCGGGCGGCCGCAAGGCCTGCTGAACCTGTTCCTGAACATCGCGCGCAGCGATCTGGTGATCCTGGGCGGCGGTTCGCTGATCCAGGACAAGTTCGGGGGCGATCGCATCCGGGGCGTGCTGGGCTATGCCTGGTTGGTGTCGGCGCTGGCGGCGCTGCTCCGCAAACCGCTGGTCACCGCGCCGCTGGGCGTGGACAGCCTGGGAAGCGCCAGGGCGATTGCCGTTTCACAAGAGATTCTGCGCCGCTGCGCGATCATCTTCGTGCGCGACAATCGCTCGCTTGAAAACGCGCGGGCTTATGGCGGAACCCTGGTCGCAAGCCCCCGGCGCGTCTGCGATCCCGCCTTCGCGCTGTCTGAAAAGCCGCGCGGCCCCGTTACCGACAGCGCGCCCATCGTGCTGGCGCCTGCGTTCGAAGGCGAATTCGATGCCCTTGTCGCCGATATCTTCGCCCGCACCGCCGAAGCGGCACGGGCACGGACCGGCCGCCGGGTCGTCATCGTCGCGATGGACGACCGGGCGGAAGAAGACGCCGGAAAGATCGCCATGATCCTGGATCGCATCGACCCGCGGATCCGCGAATTCGTGGATCTCGCCACCCCGGCCGATCTTCCCGCCACGCTGGACTTGCTGCGCGGCTCGGCCGGCATCATCGCCATGCGGCTGCACGCGCTGATCCTGGGATACGGCTTCGTCCCGCTGGCCTGCCTGAGCCGCACGACGAAGACCGAGGCCTTCATGGAAGACTATGCGGTTTCTGGTGCGGTGATCTCACCGCAGGCCGAGCCGAGCGTTCTGGCACAAGGCCTGGCCGAAGCAATCGCAAGCTGGCCCTACCGGGACGCGCAACGGGCCATCCGGTCGCAGCGACTGGAGGAACTGGGCGGTTATTTCGATGCGATCCTGCTGAAATTGCGCTGAGCGCGCGGTCACGATACCGGCACCACGGTCATCCCCCGCAATGTCTGCCCCAGATCGATCACCACCGGCACGGCGGAAAGCGGCACGCGACGATCGCTGCCCAGCGGCGCGGCGGTGCCGCAGACCGGCGTGACCGTGGCTGGCGTTTGCCCATCGACGACCACGGCCTTGCCACCACCGGGCCTGTCCCAGGCAATGGCGATGTAACCCGTCGCGGTCTGCGCATAGATCACCTGCACCCCATCGACCGGAGCCGCCTCGCCAATCGTGCGCACCGCGCGCAAGACCCGCACGGCATCCTGCACGGCGCAGGTCGTTGGCTTGTCGCGATAGTCGAAATCAAGAATGCCGAACGTGTCTTCCATGGCGCTGGAATCGCGCGCCGTATCCTTCAGGACATATTGCCAGGTTCCGCGCACCCACGGGCGAGCGGCGGCGGCGAACAGGAACTGGGCGCTGTTGGCAATCACGAAATCGGCGCTCGCCGCGCAGGCCCGACCGGTCGACCAGCCCCATTCGGTGACATAGATCGGCACATCGCGGTTGCCGTTGAAGGCGCGCGTTTGCTGGTGCAGCGCATCAAGCCGGGCGATCATTTCACCCGCGCCGCGCAATTGCGGATAGCACTGGTTGTACAAATGGACCGACAAGCCATCGGCCCCGGCCAGCGCCCCGCGCCGCACCGCCCCCATCAGCCACTTCCACTGCCAATCGGTGGCGGCACCACCGACAAGGATCGTGGCGTCGGGATGGGCGGAACGAATGGCCGGCACCACCGCCTTGGCCAGTGCCGCATAGTTGCCTGCGAAACGGGGGTCGTGCGGCGGGCCCTCATCTTCGAATGCGGCGGCATTGGTCTCGGCCGAGCGATTCCATTCGTTCCAGATCTCATAGATCGGGGCCTTCGCGCTGGTTGCCGCAACCGCGCGAACCGCAAACCGGGCGAAAGCGGCACGGGCCTGGTCATCCAAGGGCGGCGAAGCGTTGGCGACGAGCGTGTGGCCGCCGTTCAACACCAGCAGCGGTCGTTCCGCAATGGTCGACAGGCCCTCCGCCTGCTTGGCCAGCAGGCTGCCGGTGTCGGCATCGCCGCGCGGCGCGAAGGCCTGCCAGAACACATCGTCGCGATAGGAATTGAAACCCAGGCGGCCCAACGCCGCGCGCGTGGGCGCCGCTTCGAAGCCCAGGTCGCGCCGCGATCCCAGATGCGTGCCCGCGCCCACGAAATAGGTCCCGCGTGCGAACAGCGATACCGAAGCCGGCTCGATGCGCGGGCCATCGGGCACGGTGGACGGTGAGGCAGACGGAGACGACGGCAGCGTCGGGCCGGAACTGCCATCGCTTGGACAGCCGGACAGGAGCAGCAGGACAGAAAGAGCCAATGACCGCTTTTGCATTGCACCGTCCATAGCGCGATCGATCGCCCGCCACCACAGGCATACCATACCCGCTGCCCCGTGAAACCGGCTGGCTTGCGTTCGTAGAGGCTGTGCGTTCGCGATGGGCCGGACGCTCCCAATGTGTGCTGCAATGCAGTATGGATTGCATGAAGGCATCTTGCCAGATAGATTCTGCTTATCGTGATTGCGGATTTTCAGGCCGGCACATCCCCTCCCTCACCATGAAGAAAGTCGATCCCGCTCCATGAATCTCAAATCGGACGCGGCGATCAATTCGGCCGCGCTGGCGATCTCCAGCGGTCTCAATTTCTTTTCGATCTTTCTCTGGACACGCCTGCTCGATCCGCACGAGTTCGGCATTTATGCGATCGTTCTGGCGGCCGGACTGTTTCTGAATGCGCTCGCTTTCGAATGGCTGCGGCTGGTTGGCGCGCGCACGCTGTATGATTCCACATGCGAAAGCCGGATCAACCCCGCCCGCGCCAGCGCGCTGTTCCTCCTTTACGCGATCGCCGGAACGCTGCTCTGCGCGGTTCTCGTCGCGCTTCATCTTGCAGACCTGGGCTTCGGCGGCATCGGCGCCCGCTGGTGGCCGCTGATCGCCGGCCTCGCGCTGACCGAGATGGCGCTGGCGATCATCAACACCGTCAGCCGCGTGCGCCAGAAGGCCTGGCAGTTCTTTCGCAGCATGGTCGGCCGCTCGGTGCTTTCGGTGGCGCTGGGCATGGGTCTGGTGATCGGCCTGCGACTGGGCGCGGCCGGAGCGATCCTGGGCGTCATCATCGCGCAAAGCCTTGTCGCGCTTGGCAGTGTGGCGATTGATCCGCTGTGGCGCACCATCAGGCCCTGGCGCGCCGGACGAGAGGAAATGGGCCGGATCCTGCGGTTCGGGGCACCGCTGGTCGTCAGTTGCGCGCTGATCTACGCGGCGGGCGTCGCGGACCGGTTCCTCATCGCGGCCCAGCTCGGCACGCACGAGGCGGGGCTTTATGCGGCGCCGGTCGATCTTCTCCAGAAAACGCTGGTCTTCGTGATGATGGCGATCAACCTCACCGCCTATCCGGCGCTCGTCAGAGCTTACGAGGATCACGGCGCGGCGGCGGCCAGCGCGATCCTCGAACGCAATTTCCTGGTCCAGCTCGGGCTGGGGCTGCCGGCGGTGGTCGGGCTGGCCGCGCTGGCCCCCGGCATCGCCAACCTGCTGCTCGGCGCGCCCTATCGACACGATGGGGCAATGCTGCTGCCCTACGTCGGGATGGCGGCGCTGCTGCGCTGCCTGATCACTTTCCACCTGATGATCGCCTTCCAGGTGACGGGCCGGATGAAGCTGATGCTCGTTCCTCCCGCCGTGATGCTGGTTGTGATCGTGCCCGCCGCCATTTTCGCCATGCGCGAATGGGGACTGGCGGGCATGGCGCTTGCCGCCGTCGCCGCCCAGGTGGCGGCTTACGGTGTCAGTTCCCTGCTGGCGCGGCGCGTGATGAACGTGCGCATCCTCAGCACGGATACGATCAAGATCGTGGCCAGCGCCGCCGCGATGGGCCTTGTCCTGCTGCCGCTGCGGCAGGACGATGGCCCGCTGGCAACGGTCCTGCTGATCGCGGGAGGCGGCGTGGTCTATCTCCTGGCGATGATCGTGCTGCGCGTCTCGCCCGTGATTTCGGCGCTGAGGGCCACGCCGCTGCGGCGCTTTCTGCCCGCTTCCAAGAAGTGATCACTAAAGCACGCAAAGCCGCAGAAAAACTGGGCTTTAATTAGTTTGTGACGGGTCGGTTAACTCTAGTTGTAAAAGCGGTCTTTCACAGATTCAGACAATATCGTCCCATATCTTTTGATGGGGACGCGTGTGACATTAAATTCTGTATATATCGCCAACAATGCCGGCGATGTCCTGGCCGCCGAGGACTGGCTCGGCGGCAACCTTGACGCCATTCAGCTTGTCGGCGGATTTGCCAACTGGTGGGACTGGAGCAATTCGCCATCGTGGATCGCATCGCAGGTGCAGGGCACGTCGCCCGACGTGCTGTGGTCGATCGGGCTGATCCCGTGGGGCGCCAGCCTCGCCGAAGCGGCGAAAGGATCGTACAACGACAAGTATCTGGCACTGGCCCAGAATCTTGCCTCGATCTACCAGTCGGACGACCAGATCCACATCAGGCTGGGCTGGGAATTCAACGGCAAGGGCTGGTTCCCGTGGTCTGCGCAAGGCAAGGAAGCGGACTATGTCGGCGCGTTCCGCCAGTTTGTGGATGCCTTCCGCTCCGTTTCCGACAAGTTCGTGTTCGAATGGACGCCCAACGCGGGCAGCATGGGCATGGATGTGGCGGCCGCCTATCCGGGTGATGACTATGTCGACGTCATCGGCATGGATTTCTACTACAACATCGCATGGGATCCGGCCGATCCGCTGGCGGCGTGGAACTGGTACGTCAAGCAGCCCTATGGCCTGCAATGGCAGCAGGACTTCGCGACGGCGCACGGCAAGCAGACCGCGATCGGCGAATGGGGCGTCAATTCCGACACAGCCGGGCCGTTCATCGCGCTCGCCGCCAAGTGGTTCGAAGACCACGGCATGCTCTATCAGAACTACTGGAACTCCAACGCCGATTTCGCCGGAACGCTCAGCAGCGGGCAGTATCCCACTGCCGCCGCCGCGTTCCTTGCGGCGTTCGGACAGGCCATCACGGTCCCCAGCGATACCTCCACGCCGCTGACGCTGACCGGATCGGACATCGCGGATGCCCTCGCCGGCCACGACGGCAACGACACGATCCATGGCAACGGCGGCAACGACCTGCTGGGCGGCGGCGCGGGCAACGATGCCCTCTACGGCGATGCCGGCGATGATACGCTTGACGGCGGCGAAGGCGACGACATCCTCGATGGCGGCGCCGGCGCGGACAGCATGACCGGCGGGCGCGGCAACGACGTCTATTACGTCGACAATGTGTTGGACCGCGTA
The DNA here is from genome assembly GCA_020848655.1 of Novosphingobium sp. Classification (GTDB taxonomy): domain Bacteria; phylum Pseudomonadota; class Alphaproteobacteria; order Sphingomonadales; family Sphingomonadaceae; genus Novosphingobium. Next base: position 13,029 of record JADLHU010000094.1, on the reverse strand, counting down.
ATCGAGGCCGTGGGCAGCGACGGCGGCGTCGATACGGTCTTTTCCTCGGTCAGCTACGACCTGCTGGGAACCGCCGTCGAAGTTCTCCAGTTGACGGGATCGGCAAACCTGAACGCCTTCGGCAATGCCCAGGCCAACACGCTGATCGGCAACGCGGGCAACAACGTGCTCGATGGTCGCGCCGGCGCCGACGCCATGCAGGGCGGCGCGGGCAACGATACCTACTACGTCGACGATGCGGGCGACACGGTGATCGAACTCGCCGGCGAAGGCACCGACACGGTCTATGCCTCGGTCAGCTACGATCTGGCCGGCATCTCGGTGGAAACGCTGCAACTGACCGGAACCGGCAATATCTCGGCCACGGGCAACGATGCGGCCAACACGCTGATCGGCAACAGCGGCAGTAACGTGCTCGATGGCCGTGGCGGCGCGGACGTGATGCAGGGCGGTGCGGGAGACGATGTCTATTTCGTAGACAACGTGGGCGACAAGGTCATCGAACTGCAAGGCAAGGCGCAGGGCTATGACAAGGTCTATGCCTCGGTCTCACACTCGCTGGCCGCCACCTTCGTCGAGTATCTGGAACTGACCGGCACCGGCAATATCAACGCCGATGGCAACAGCCAGATCAACACGCTGGTCGGCAACGCGGGCGACAACCGCATCAACGGCAAGGGCAACAACGATACCCTGACGGGCAATGGCGGCAACGATACCTTCATCGTCGCCAATGCGGGCAATGTCACCATTACCGATTTCGGCAAGGGCGATCTGCTCGATCTGTCCAGGTACAAGGGCAAGGTCACGGTTTCGGACCACGATGGCGGCGCCCTGCTGAAAGTGGATCAGAACACGTCCGTGCTGCTGCTGGGGGTGGACAGCCACTTGCTGTCCGCCGCGGCAGGCGGCGTCTTCACCATCGGCTAGCCAGACGCCGGTCGGCATAAGAAAACCGCCCGATCCAGCGATCGGGCGGTTTTTTCACGTTCGTTCGGGCCGCACCTGGGCGTTAAACCACCAGCTTGCTGCTGCGCAGTTCGGAAAGGCTGGCCTCGGTCTTGTCGACCGGCTTCTTGGCCACCCGCACCCAGTCGATCAGTTCCTGCATGCCGCCTTCGAAATCACGCGGCGGCGCGATGTCGAAGACCTGGCGCAGCTTCGAAATATCGGCGAAGCAGTGGCGAATATCGCCGATGCGGTATTCTTCGAGGACATTGGGCGCGATGTTCTTGTGCAGCAACCGGGCCAGCGTGCGCGCGATCTCGTTCACGGTGATCGCGTTGCCACTGCCCACGTTGAACACGTCCCACACGCGCTTGTCGCTTTCCAGCACGGTGGCAAAGGCATTGGCCACATCGCCGACATGGACGAAATCGCGCTTCTGCTCGCCATCCTCGAAGACCAGCGGCGGCTGGTCGTTGAGCAGGCGGGAAATGAAGATCGCCGCCACGCCGGTATAGGGATTGCTCAGCGCCTGGCGCGATCCATAGGCGTTGAACAACCGCAGCGCGACGGTCGGAATGTCCAGCGCCCGGCCGACCGCGAGGAACATCTCCTCATGATCGCGCTTGTTCACCGCGTAGATCGACGCCGGCTCCAGCAGCTTGGTTTCGCTGGTCGGGATCGGCTCGAGCGCGCCGCCGGCGTTCTCCAGTTCCCAGGCCTTGTCCTGAAGCTGCTCGCGCGTGCGCAGCGACGCGGCGACGCGCTTGCCATCGGCATCGCGATATTCGCCCTCGCCATAGATTGACATCGAGGATGCGACGGCGATGCGCTCCACCGTGTGCGGGCACTTCGACAGCACTTCGAGCATGATCGCCGAGGTCATCACGTTGTTGCGCGTGTAATCGACGATGTTGGTCATGCTCTGGCCCACGCCGACCGAAGCGGCAAGGTGCGCGAGATGCGTGACGCCGTCCAGCGCCGCCTCGAACACGCCGTCATCGAGCAGGTTGCCCTTGATGCGCCGCGCGGCCGGGTTGAGGTAGGTCGGCCAGCCGTGCTCATCCAGTTCGCCATCGGCGTGGACCTGCGGCAGCAGCGCATCGAGGACAGTCACCTCGAACCCGCGACCGAGCAGGTCGTCGACCAGGTGCGAGCCGATGAACCCGGCACCGCCCGTAACCAGAACGTGTTTCTTCGCCAACGTCTATGCTCCGATTGCCACGCGCTGCGATCAGCGCAAGTTGGCCTCTACCCGGTTCTCGCGAACGATATCGTTGTTCGCGTTGATCTTCTTGGTCCGTTCCCAGACCAGCCCGGTGTCCTTGCGGTACATCCGCCAGCCCAGCCACAGCGGGATGATCCAGATGAACCAGAAGATCATGAGGAAGACCGGGTTGACGCGCAGCAGATACCACAGGCGCGATGCCGCGCTGGGGATCACCACTTTCGTCCGCGTCCAGGCCACGTAGTAGAAGCGCAGGAACATGATCGACAGGCCGATCGCGTTGACCAGCGCCAGCCACAGCGACCAGGTCGGCAGCGGGCTGGTGCCCTGCCACCAGACGATCGCCGCCCAGATGCCGATCGGAATGCCGATCGAATTCAGCGTCAGCGACATACACGGCAGGAAGTTCATCCACGCCTTGATCCGCTCCATCCGGGTGTAGCCCAGTTCCTTCAGCGGCACGTTGAGCGACTGGAAGAAGCCCGCCACCCACCGCTTGCGCTGGGTGATGCCATTGCCGAATGTTTCGGGCACTTCCTCAACCAGCGGCGCGTCGATCAGGCCCAGCGTCTTGCCGTTCTTCCACAATCGCAGGCCCACTTCGGGGTCTTCGATCGTGATCCACGGATGGAAGCCGCCGAATTCGAACAAGTCCGAAGCCTTGAAGAACAGGCCCTTGCCCAGCACCCAGTAGGGATGTTTGCCGTTCGCGGTCAGGTGGCCATACTTGTTGGCGTCCCACACGATATGATCGAACGCGAACCAGCTCGACGGCAATGTCTTGAGCAGGTTGCCCGCGATGTTCGTCGATTGCAGCACGTCGTACTGGCGGATGCCCACGGCGCCGGCCTTGAAGTGGTCGGTCAGCGGCGCGCTGTCGGCATCGATGTAGTTGACCAGGAAATCGCCCTTGCCCGCGCGCTGCTGGTGCACGGTGTAGAACGCATAGATCAACTGGCGGGTCTTCTTGGGCGGCAGATCGCGCACGCCGGCGCGCGGCCCCTTGTTGAACCAGTAGACATGGGGATTGCCTTCCCAGGCATCCCACACCACCTGCCAGCTCGGATCGCTCGTCGGCGGGATTTCCATCACGTCGAGGAAGGAAAATTCCGTCTGGAGCTTGCGCAGGCTCGCCACGGTTTCCCGGTCATCCTGGTTGGGAATGGCCACCACCGCGTATTTGTCACGCGGGTAATCGATCCGGTCGAGCGAATGGAACGTCGTTCGCATCGTTTCTTCGTGTTCGCGAAGAACCGGGTAGAACAGCACGATGAAGGGATACTCCTCTTCAGGGATATCCTTCAACTGGCTCATGTCCACATGATTGACGGGCCGCGTGTAGAAATACACGTCGATCAACATTGCCAGGAGGTAGAGTATCTGGATAGCCAGAAACACGTACACCAGGATCCAGGTCCATATTCCCACTGTTAATGCCCCTGATTTGGATTTAGTCCCTGACGAGGAAATGACCTCAGGCGGCTATGCATAGCACAGATTGAGCATGTTTCCCTTCTCAATCTCACCCTGAACATAATCGATCGTGGATCGCAGGCCAATCGCCAGATCCACCTTCGGCGACCAGTCCAGCACCTGCCGCGCGCGCGAGATATCGGGCCGGCGGCGGCGGGGATCATCCTTGGGAAGCGGCTTGTAGACGATTTCCGATCGCGCGCCGGTCATCTCGACGACGATTTCGGCCAGTTCGCCCACGGTGATTTCGGCGGGATTGCCGATGTTCATCGGGCCGGCGGCGTCATCGCCGGCCGCCATCAGCGCCATGAAGCCTTCGATCAGGTCGTCGACATAGCAGAACGACCGGGTCTGGCTGCCATCGCCATAGATGGTGATCGGTTCGCCCTGCAGCGCCTGGACGATGAAGTTCGATACGACGCGCCCGTCGTTCGGCAGCATGCGCGGACCGTATGTGTTGAAGATGCGCACCAGGCGCAGGCGCAGGCCGGCCTGCTGGCAGTAATCGGTCAGCAGCGTCTCGGCGAAGCGCTTGCCCTCGTCATAGCACGAGCGCGGCCCCACGGTGTTGACGTTGCCTTGATACGATTCGGGCTGCGGATGCACTTCGGGATCGCCGTAGACCTCTGACGTGGAGGTGTGGAACACGTCCGCACCATCGCGCACCGCGCGATCCAGCACGTTGAACACGCCCTGCGAGCAGACCCGCAGTGTCGCCACCGGGTCCGACTGGTAGTGCACCGGCGAGGCCGGGCAGGCGAGGTTGTAGATCGCATCGAAGCGCGGCATGATCGGCAGCGGCTTGACGATGTCATGCTCGATCAGCTTGACTTGGCCGCCGCGCGTCAGCGCCGCCAGGTTTTCCCGGCGACCGGTATGGAGGTTGTCGATGCAATAGACCTTGTCGCCCTCGGCAGCCAGTCGCTCCGCAAGGTGCGAGCCGAGAAAACCTGCCCCACCGGTGATGAGGACGACCCGGCCACTCTTGTTCAAAGGCTTACGCATTTCTTTGCCTCCTTATCGGGCTTATTGGCATTGCGCAGACAGATGTTCTGCGAAGGGCGCGGAGAAGGAGGTTCACGAGAGCCGGAATGCACGAATGCTCCCTCGCGAAGAGAAATCAGGCTGGAAAGGCACCCATCCCTGGCGCATTCCAGCAAGACTTCTCCCAACTTATCTTACACCCTATTGGCACTTTAGAAAAAACTTCAGAACTTATACCAAATACCGAACAACGGCCCTCTCTGACGCAAAGCATTCTTTCCGTAGATCGTGGCGGTATATCCGGCCTGAACCGAGAAATGATCGTTCAGATCGTAAACGGCGCTCAGATAGACATCGCCATATTTGTATTTCTGGTTGAAGACGCCCTGCCCGCGTCCGTCCGAAAACGTGTTGGTGCTCGACGCCAGGACCATGAACTTTTCACCCAGGTGTGCGCCCGCGTTGAGATCGGCGTGAAATTCGTTGGGCAAGTCGCCCGAGCGCAGCCGATAGCCGGCTTCGGCCGAAACGAACGTGGTCGCCCCGCTGTACGCGCCGGCCAGGCGGGCATCGAAATCGGTGCTGTTGTTGCCCAGTTGCGCCACGCGCTGCGAACGCCCCTGGCCGCGAACGCGGACCAGCCCCTGCGCCGAAACGATCCAGTTCGAACCCTTGGCAAGGCGATAGCGCGCGCCGACTTCGGTATAGCCGAGGCCGGTGGTGTTCTCGGCGTTCTCCACCGCGATGTGGCGATAGCTTGGCGCCACGATCAGGGTCAGGTCATCGGTCAGGCCGTATTCGGCGTTCACATAGACCTGGTCCTGGTTGTAATTGTCGATATCAGCGACATTGCCGTTGCCATCGAACCCGCGCGGACTGTTGGTCAGCACGGCGGTGACGATCACCCGCCCCGCGCCCTTTTCCTGCACGAAGGCATCCGCGTAAGCAGATGGAATTGCCACCCCTGCCACAACTGCAATCGCTGCGAGTTTGCTGATCATGTATAACTCCGCATACCAATCCGGGCAGCAAATGACTGACAAATTTGATTCGCCCCAACGACTTAGCATGCCACGAATCACGCGCCATGGCCATCTGGAGAGCGTGCCATTTTCGGACCGCGCCCAGGCCGTTCGTTAACGCGGCTAACGAACGCGGTTTGGGTGCGGCGGGCCTGCCGCCATCTCCATCCCGGCCCTTGCCCCATTCGTCGCGATGGGGTTCGCTGCCGGGGGTGAAGTGGGCTATGCGCCGGCGTGTTGTTCCGCCTCGACCGTCAAAGGTGCAGCCCTTGCGATGCGCTTGATCCACCCCACCGTTTCGCGGCGCACCGTGCTGGCGGCGGCCACTGCCACGGCAACCGCAGCGCTATATGGCGCGCGCGCGGCCGCGGCGTTCCCCACGCCGCCGCGCCTGTTCGGCGCGGCGGTGCAGGCCCGGCAGATCCTGGTCGACAAGGGCTTTCGCGATGCCGTGATCCGCGAATGCGGGGCGATCACGCCCGAACTCGAACTGAAGTGGGATTTCATCGAAAGCGAAAGCGGCGAAATCAACTTGCGACCGGCGGACCAGCTTGTCGATTTCGCCATGCGCTTCGGCAAGCAGGTTCACGGCCACACGCTCGTCTGGCATCGCGGCATGCCGGCCTGGGCCGTCCAGGCGCTTCTGGAAGCGCCCGACTGGCGACTGATCGAGCGGTTCTTCGCGCTGGTCCTGCCCCGCTATGCCGATGCGATCGGCAGTTGGGACGTGGTGAACGAACCTTTCGCCATCGGTGCGCGGGCCGATGGCTTGCGCGAAACGCCGATGCTCAAGGCGTTCGGCCCCGACTATATCCGCCGGTCGTTCGAGGCGGCGCACCGCATGGCCCCGCGCGCCCGGCTCTATCTCAATGAATTCGGCCTGCTTTACAGCTTCCCCCAATCCGTGGCCAAGCGCGCGGCGGTGCTGCGCCTGCTGGAGGACTTGCGCGCGAAGGATGTGCCGATCCATGGCCTGGGCGTGCAGGCGCATCTGGAACTCGCCCGGATGGATGCCTTCGATGCCGCCGGCCTCGCCGCCTTCCTCGATGCGATCGCGGCGCTTGGGCTGGACATCAGGATCAGCGAACTGGACGTGACCGAGGCCGACACCACGGCGCCCGCCGACGTGCGCGACGCGCGGGCCGGGCAGGCCGTCCGCACGTTGCTGGACGTGCTGGATGCGTTCAAGGGCCGGCGCGCGCTATCGGGCATAACCTGCTGGGGCCTTTCCGATCGCTATTCCTGGCTTCCCCCACAAAGCGAAAGCGCAGGCTTGAATCGCGGGCTGCCGCTGGACAGCGACTTGCGCGAAAAACCGATGTTCCACGTGCTGGAGGATTTCCTGCGCCCCGCCAATCGTGGCATCGCGGGCGCATGATCGCCAATTCCTAACCCCGCATTCACCATCGCCGTTCACCATACCGGATGAGCCGGCCTTAGCGGTTGCCGTTCTAATCATGGCCGCATGGTCACGAACGGCATTTCCGCATGACGATGCTCGCCTCTCGACGCTCGGTGCTGTCGGCGCTTATGGTGCTGCCGGCAAGCGCGGCGATGTCGGGCCGCAGCAAGGACCTGTTCGGATTGAGCCAGCTTGAAAGCCGGATGGACGGATACCGTTTCGGCGCCGCCGTGCGGCCCGAGCAACTGTCCGGCGACAGCCCGCTGCTGTCCGCGATCCGCAAGTGCGATATCCTGGTGCCCGAATATCACGGCCAGTGGAGCGCGGTGGAATGGCGCCGGGGCGATCCCTGGTATGGCAATTACGATGCGATCGTCGCCTTCGCCGCCCGCCACGGGCAAAGCGTTCGCGGCCATTCGCTGATCTGGGAACAGATGACGCCTGACTGGGCGCGCCAGGAAATGCTCGAAAAGCGCGACTGGCGCACGGTCCGCAAGCATTTCGCCAGCCTGCTGCCGCGCTACAGCGGCAAGATCGACGAATGGGTCGTCGTCAACGAGATGATCGACACCGAAGAGGGCGATCGCGACATGCGGCGCACCAGCTTCCAGCGCGCCTATGGCAATGATTACGTTGCCCATGCGCTGGAAACGGCGCGGATCATGGACCCCAAAGCCCGGCTCATGATCAACGAATACGCGCTTTATCACGACAATCCGACCGACGAGAAACGCCGCAAGGCGCTGCTGCGGCTGGTCGAGAAGCTGAAGGCGAAGGGCGTTCCGCTCGACATGGTCGGCATCCAGGGCCACATCGAACTGGCCAAGGGCCCGGTCCCGCAAAAGCGCCTGGCGCGCTTCCTGCGCGATCTTGCCGATACCGGCGTCACGCTGGCCCTGACCGAAGTGGACGTGCTGGAAAGCGATCGTTCGCTGCCGCTGGCCGAACGCGACGGCAAGGTTGCCGATGCCATCGCCAGCCTGCTCGACGTCGCGCGGGACGAGCCGGCGATGACCAGCATCACCACCTGGGGCCTCAGCGATCGCGATAGCTGGCTGCAGGAACGCTCGGCAACGACACAGGCCGCGCTGGGCGCCGTGCCGCTCGACACCACCATGCTCAATCGCGGGCTGCCGTTCGACGGCCAGATGCAGCCCAAGCGCCTGCGCGCCACGCTGGCCGCCCACCTGCCCACATCGCGCTTCGCCGCTTCGGCCTGACCGGCCCCGCTTTCGCGCACCCGCAGCCGCCACGGCGCCTTGCCGCGGCGGCCATGCGCGTCACCCCAGCAGGATCGTGCCGCCGGCGGCAGCGATCTGCTGGTCGCCGATCAGCACGGCATAGCTATCGGCATCGAAGCGCACGAAAGTCTCGGCGTCATCGAAGCGAACGGTCAGCGGCTCTGCTCCGATAGGGATGATGGCATCGCCTTGCGCGCTGCTGAAGACCACCGACGAACCGCTGAGCGAAGCCGTGAAGTCATGCTTGTCGCCCGCCAGCGTAACAATGTCGTTCCCCCGGTTGAACGATGCGTCGAACCGCACGTTGCCATGGATCAGCGCGACCTGTTCCGATCCATTGCTGCCCTGCACCGCATAGTCGCCGCCCAGCGTGACCGTGCTGTCGTCGGCCAGGAACAGGCGCGCGCTTACGCTCGCGCTCTCGTCGGCCATCGCCGCGAAGGCCATGGTGGCGGCGGGGGTTGCGTGCAACTGGGCCAGATCATTCGCCACCACCTGATCGCCAACCAGCAGGTTGCCGCTTGTCAGGTCAAAGCGCAGATCGAGGAAACCGTCGGCGAAACCGATCTGCAATCCGGTGCTGCCGGCCGGGATGAAGATGGTGGTCATGTCCTTGGCAAGGACAACCCCCGATCCCTCCTGCCGCACCCACCATTCGGAAGCCATTCCCTGAAGGTGGATCACGTCTCCGCCCCGGTTGAACGAACTGTCGAAGCTGATCCGGCCCGGCAGGTCGAGGATCGTGATTTCCTCCTGGCCATTGGTCCCGAAAATCTGCCCGCTTCCCCCGATTTCACCGTGGAAGCCCGCGCTCGTGAACAGGCGCCAGTCCTTGCTGACCTCGCCCGAAGACAGCGGCGCCCGGATGTCGGGCGCGATGGCGAGCTGGAACGTATCGCTGGTGGAAGCGCTGCCGTCGCTGGCGGTGACGGTCAGCGCGATCGTCCCGCTGACGCCATCGGGCGCCACGCCCGAGAATGTCTGCGTGGCGGCATCGAAGCGCAACCATCCGGGCAAGGCATCGCCGCCGGCCAGACTGGCCGAATAGGTCAGCGCATCGCCATCGGGATCGGCGAACGTTCCAGCCGGGATGTGGAAGGTCCAGGCGTCTCCCGCCACCGCCGTCTGTTCGGCGATCACGGCCGACACCACGGGCGCCGCATTCACCGCCTCGACCGACAGCGTGAAGCTGTCGCTGGCGGAAAGTTTGCCATCGCTGGCGATCACGCTGAGCGCGATCGTGCCGCTGAAACCGTGCGGAGGTGTGCCTGAAAACGTGCGCGTCGCGGCGTTGAAGGCCAGCCAGTCCGGCAGCGCCGCGCCGCTGGCCAGCGTTGCGGAGTACGTCAGCGCATCGCCATCGGGATCGCGAAACGCGGCGGCGGGCACCTGGAAGCTCCACACCGCGTTGTCGGGAGCTACAGAGTCTGCCAGCGCCGCCATCAGCACGGGCGCGCTGTTGGGCTTGGCCACCAGATCATATTCGCTGCCATCGGCGAAGACGATCTTCTCGATCCCGGAAATCAGCGCGTTCTGGTTCAACCCCGCGCTTTCGGTCAGCCGGACGCTGTCGGTGCCCGTTCTGGTGATCGTATAGTTGGCCTTGCTGCCCAGGACGTGCAGTTCGTCATAGCCCGCGCCGCCCGTCACCTCGATCGGATCGCTGGCGGAACCGCGCGCGTCGGACGCCAGCCAGGCGTTCCACGCGGACGCATCGAACAGCGTATAGCCGCCCGCCCACTGCCCCGAATTGCCGCCATCGCCATCGCGCGGCAAAGTGCTGGCATAGGGGCCGCCATGGCCTTCGGACGGGAAATAATCGCCGCCCGTCAGCGCCACCCCATTCACCTTGATCGAATGGTAGAACGTCGTCGCGCTGGCGCCGCCGATGGTTTCCGGGCTGGCGAAGACAATCTTCAACTGGTCGATGGGAACAAGGCCGGGCAAGGTGAACGTGAAGGTCGAATTGACCGTGAAATGCGTGCCATCGGACGAAACATAGCCGCTGTCGGCCGGGGCGAGCACGGCGCGGCCGAAATCGACCCCGTTGATGATCGCCCGGATGGTCGGCGCGGTGCCATCTATCAGCGAGCCGGTGACGACGACTTCGATCACCGTCTCCAGATTGGCGGCCAGCGTCTTGCCGCTGGGCCGGGTGGCCGGATCGTACAGGAACAGCCGGTCATCGCCCTGCCCGCCGGCCAGTTCGGACGCGGTCGCACCCAGCGCCGAATAGCCGCCGAACCACGATGCGACGACTTTCTCGGCCAGCTTGCCGTTGATGTTGTAGTTCTGGTTGTAATACGAACCGAGATCGCCCGGATCGTTGTTGATCGCATAGATGCCTTGCAGCCAGTCCGGCGATTCCCTGGACCAGACCTCGAAGAAGGCCTGCCACCAGTCGGCCTGCTCCTGCTGGTCATCGGCGCGCGTGCCGTTGTCGATCATCCCGTCCGATGTCGCCTCGCGGTCGGCCGCGCCATCGAAGCTGGGCAGGCCGGTTTCCGCGAACACGATCGGCTTGCCGACATGGGCCGCCATCTCGGTCAGGAATTCGACGTAGTTCTGCGGGTTGCCGTAGACCGTGGTATCGTACCAGCCCTGCTTCAGATCCTCTACTGTCGGGGTGGTGGTGTGCGTGAGGCTGGGAAACACATCGAACCCGGCATAGTCGAGCTGGTCCCAGAAGCCGATCTGGGTGATCTCGTTCGCCGCGGCGTTGGTCATCACCGGGGCAAGCGCCGCGTAGGTCAGGTAGCCATCATAGACCTTGCGCAAGTCCGCAATGATATCGAGCCAGTATTTGGTATATTCCGGCTTGGTCGCCGCCACCATTTCATTGCCGATGCACAGCGAATCCACGCCATACTTCTGCGCCAGCGCGCCCCATTCCAGGATCATCGCCTTGTAGCTGGCAAAGAAAGCGGCGGGATCGGAAATCTTCAGATCCGGGTTGACCAGGTTGATCCAAGACGCGCTGTTGTACTGGTCGAACGCCGGGTCGATGGTGGCAAGCTGCGGCTTGAGAACGACCGACAGGCCCGCCGCCTGCGCCTGCACGATCGCCTTGGCGACATCCGCAAGCGGCGCGGTCTGGTTGATGCCGTTGTCGATGGCATCGGCAATCACGTTGCTGGTCAGGTCGATCAGGTTGACGTTGCCCAGGACGACATAGTTCGCCCCAAGCGCCACCGCGCCGTCGATCATGTCGACGATCCTGGAATCGGAATAGCCCACGGAACTGTAGGTCGACAGGCTGATGCCCTGGCGCGGCATGAAGTCCGGGCCACTCGTTTCGTCGAGCACGCTTGTATCCTTCGCGATGCACCCGGCCTTTGGGTTGCGGTTAAAAAACGCATCGCAAAAATTGCTTAAGTTGCCGTAAAGCGCGGGCACGGCACCGGGCCTGATGGCACGGGAAATCGCGGATTTCCGCCAGTGGCAGGCATCTCTATTGTGGCCATGGCGGGGGAACTTCGCTAAGTCCCCATGCCATGACGCAAACTCTTCCCGTTCTCGTGACCGGCGGCGCCGGCTATATCGGCAGCCATGCGGTGCTCGCGCTGAAGGACGCGGGCTGGCCGGTTGCGGTGATCGACAATCTGACCACCGGATTTCGCTGGGCGGTGCCCGATGGCGTGGCGTTCTATCAGGGCGATATAGAAGACGCGGCGCTGCTGGCGCGGATCATCGCCGAACAGGGCATCGGCGCGGTGATGCACTTCGCCGGCTCGATCATCGTTCCCGAATCGGTCGAGAACCCGCTGAAATACTATCACAACAACACCGCCAAGAGCCGGGCGCTGATCGCCGCCGCCGTGGCCGGCGGGGTGCAGCACTTCATCTTCAGTTCCACTGCCGCCACTTACGGCGTGCCCGAAGTCTCACCGGTGAACGAAGACGCGCCCAAGCTGCCGATCAATCCCTACGGCATGTCCAAGCTGATGACCGAACTGATGCTGGCCGACGTGACGCGCGCGCATCGCTTCAATGATGGCGCGCTGCGCTATTTCAACGTGGCGGGCGCCGATCCGGCGGCGCGCACCGGCCAGTCGACCGCGGGGGCCACGCACCTGATCAAGGTGGCGGTGGAAGCGGCGCTGGGCAAGCGCGGCCATGTCGATGTGTTCGGCACCGATTATGCCACCGCCGACGGCACGGGCGTGCGCGATTACATCCACGTTTCAGACCTTGCCGCCGCGCACGTGCTGGCGCTGGAAGCGCTGATCGCCGATCCGGCGCAGTCGCTGACGATGAACTGCGGCTATGGGCGCGGCTTCTCGGTGCTCGAAGTGCTCGACGCGGTGGACCGCGTGACCAACCGCACGATCGAACGCCGGCTTGGCCCCCGCCGGGCAGGCGATCCCGATTCGCTGATTTCCGACAATCGCCGCATCAAGGCCACGCTGCCCTGGGTGCCGCGCCATGCCGATCTCGATACGATCGTCGGCCACGCACTGGCGTGGGAGCGCCGGTTGAGCGAAATCCGCGGCGAAGGATAGGGGACCGCCCCCTCTCCCGGCCCGCGCGCCTACCCCAGCAGGCGCCTGGCGATAGCGCGCACGTCATCGGCCATGTCGGGCCGTTCAAGCGCGAGCGCCAGTGTTGCTTCGACGAAGCCGGTCTTCGATCCGCAATCGAAGCGGCGGCCGGCGAAGGTCACCGCGTGGAACGGCTGCGCGCCGATCATCCGCGCCATCGCATCGGTCAACTGGATCTCGCCGCCCGCGCCCT
>JADLHU010000093.1 GCA_020848655.1 Novosphingobium sp. | reverse complement strand
GCGCAGTGGTCGGAAACGACCGATCCCTTCGCCCATGTCGCCCGCGCGAGTGCCGAGCGCGGCATGACCCGCGGCCCCGGCTGGCAGCGCGCCGCAGCGCAGAGCTATGACCCCACCCCGCGCCGCCTGCCCGAGGCGACCCGCTCCGCCGCCAGCTTTGCCGCCAAGCCGCGCGGCGACGTCAGCCTGGGTGCGCGGGTTTTCCACGAAAAGTTCGGCTATGGCACGGTCACCGCTCAGGAAGGCAACAAGCTGGCAATCGAATTCGAGACGGCGGGGCCGAAACGGGTGATCGACAGCTTCGTCAAACTGGCGGATTGATGGGCAGCGGCGGACTGTGGCGGCGATGATACCCCGCCAAAGTGCCGAATGCCTGACGTTTCAAAGCGCCGAGACGTTGAGGAACCCGGGAACCGGGCCGTTCCAGTCGCCCGGCTGACTGGGCGGATCGGCCGCATCGCTGCGGCGCGGACGGCGCTCGTCGCGCGCTTCGCGGGGCTGCCGTTCGGGCCGCGGTGCGCGTTCCTCACGGGCGGCGCGTTCCTCACGCGGGGCGCGCTCTTCGCGCGGCTCGCGGGCTTCACGGTCCTCGCGCGGGGCACGTTCCTCACGCGGGGCGCGTTCCGCCCGAGCGGGCTTTTCACCGCGCGCACGGCGGTCGCGCGGCTTGCGCTCTTCACGCTCGCCGGTTTCGGCGCGCGCTTCCTGCGGCTCCTCGCCGCGCTCGGCGCCGTCCAGATCGTAGACCGGGATCTTCATGCCGGTCAGCTTCTCGACATTGGCGATGGCTTCGGCATCGTCGGGCGCGACGAAGGTAAAGGCGCGGCCCGTTGCCCCCGCGCGGCCGGTGCGGCCGATGCGGTGGACGTAATCGTCCGGGTGCCACGGCGTGTCGAAATTGAACACATGGCTGACGCCCTTGACGTCAAGCCCGCGCGCAGCGACGTCCGACGCGACGAGGATGTTGATCGTCCCGGCCTTGAACCGGTCAAGTTCGGCAATGCGCGAGGACTGGTCCATGTCGCCATGGATCTCGCCCGCAAGGAAGCCGTTCTGCTTCAGGCTCTTGGCCAGTTCGCGCACGGTGGTCTTGCGGTTGCAGAACACGATCGCGGTCGAAACGTTGTCAGTCCGCAGCAGCTGCCGCAGCGCCTCGCGCTTGCCGCGCGTCGACCCGGCAACCTTGTGCTGGGCGATGTTGAGGTTCGACGATGCCGGGCGCGACACCTCGATGTTCTTGGGATTGCTCAGGAACTTATCCGCCAGCTTCTTGATCGGCGGCGGCATGGTGGCGCTGAACAACAGGGTCTGGCGCTGGGCGGGCAGCTTGGAACAGATCGTCTCGATGTCCGGGATGAAGCCCATGTCGAGCATCCGGTCCGCCTCGTCGATCACGAGGAGGTCGCAGCCGGTCAGCAGGATCTTGCCGCGTTCGAACAGGTCCATCAGCCGGCCCGGGGTGGCGATAAGCACGTCGACGCCCTCGTTCAGCGCCTTGACCTGGTCGCCCATCTGCACGCCGCCAATCAGCAGCGCCATCTTGAGGTCGTGGTTGACGCCGTAAGCCTCGAAATTCTCGGCCACCTGGGCGGCGAGTTCGCGCGTGGGTTCAAGGATCAGGCTGCGCGGCATCATCGCGCGGCGGCGGCCGTGGGCCAGGATGTCGATCATCGGCAGCACGAAGCTGGCCGTCTTGCCGGTGCCGGTCTGGGCAATGCCGATAAGGTCGCGCATCATCAGCACGCTGGGAATCGCCTGGGCCTGGATCGGCGTGGGCGTGTCGTAGCCCTTGGCGGTGACCGCCGCGACAAGCTGGTCGGAGAGGCCGAGATCGGCAAAATTCATAAGTCTGGTGGTATCCGGAAAAACAGCTGCGACGCCTGACGGGCAGAAGCCGCTCGCAAGGAAGGCCCAGCAATCGACTGTGCCAGCGCGCCCCTAGGCGCAAAGGCATGCCAAAGTCAAGAAAACCCGGGGGTCAGTTCCCGAGCGGGATCAGTTGGCGGAAGGTGCGGACCTGGCAATTGGCCCCGCTGCGCGACAGCAGCGCATCGCGCCCGGTGCAGATCATCCCGTCGGCGTTCTTGGCCACCAGGAAACCCGAGTAATAATCGCGGCTGCGGCAGCCCTTGCCCAGCTGAGCGGTGACCAGCCGCTGATCGCGCATGATCAGCAGCAGCCGGTCTGGCGAGGCGGGCTGCACTCCGGCGATGCCCGCCACCGGCACGCATTTGCCCAGCTTGCGTTCGGAAAAGCGCTGGCCGCCGCCATCCTCGCCGCGAGCGGTATCGAACATCGTGTCGACGATCGGCATGGGCGCGGCACGCGGGGTGATGCGAATGGTCACGCGCTGTTCGATCCGCACCTGCTGCGCGGCCGGCGCGGCCCAGCTTTCGGCAAAGGTCTGTGCGGTTGGCAATTCACTGCTGATCGCGCCCGGTGCGGGCAAGCTGCGCGGCGCAAGGCCGGCGCTGTCCGCCCCGACCGGGGTTTCGACCGGCAAGGGCTGCTCGGGCGAATCGAGCGCGGCCGCAGCGGGC
>JADLHU010000092.1 GCA_020848655.1 Novosphingobium sp. | reverse complement strand
GCCAGGGTTTCGCGCACGCCGGGCGCCTCGCCGAACAGCGCGCGCGACAGCACGAACAGCGGGATGCGGTCGAACACCGGTTTCAGCCACCACATCGCCAGCGCCATCCACGGCACCAGCCCGGCGACCCAGCCGATCGCGTTCAACACCACGAACACCGGCAGCGTCACCAGCAGCCACGGCAGCCAGATCGCGCGCGCATGCGTGCGCACCAGCGCGGTGCCGAGCTCCATCGCCTCCCAGGGCGAGCGCGGGCGCAGTTCCACCCGCGGCTGGTCAAGCCGCATGCCGGTCCCTCCCGCCGAACCACAGCCAGCCCAGCACCAGCGCCCACAACGCGCCGCCGACCGAATACTTGCCCCAGGCCGGGATCCAGCCGATCGAAGACCAGAACGCCTCGATGAAGGCGGCGACCAGCAACATCGCGAACACGCCCAGGCACAGCCATGCGCCACGGCGACCGCCTTCGACCAGCGCGTCGATGCGACGCCGGCGACCGGGCGCGATGAGGTCCAGCCCGAGCCGCAGGCCCGCGCCTCCGGCGATCACGATCGCGGTCAGCTCGAACGCGGCGTGCCCGACGACGAAGCGCCAGAACGGATCGCCGTGCCCGGACAGCTGCAGGTGCCCGGCCACGCCGCCGATCATGAAGCCGTTGACCGCCAACGCCAGCGCCGGGCCAAGGCCGGCCAGCAGCCCGCTGGCGAAGGTGCGCAGGCCGATGCTGATGGTGTTCATGATGTAGTGGCCGAACATGGCCAGGTCGGATTCGGCGTCGCGGCCCAGCTTCGGCAACGCCGGGTCGTACATCGCCTCGTATTCCGCGACCTGCTGCACGTTCAGCAGGGTGTGGATCAGCTCCGGCTTGACCTGCACGGCGATGAAACTCGCCAGCAGCGGGATCGCGAACAGCGCCAGCGCGGCCCACATCACCCCGGACTCCGCGCGCACCAGCCGCGGCATGTCGGCCAGGAAGAATTCGAAGGCGCGCCGCCAGCGCGGCAGCGGCGGCCGGTACATCACCGCATGCCCGCGCTGCATCAACTCCTGCAGGCGTGCGACCAATTGCGGGCTGTAACCGCGGCGCCGCGCCAGCCCCAGTTGCTGGCAAAGGCGCCGGTAGGCGGCCGGGAAGTCCTCGTCAGGCAACCCGCGCCAACCGCGGTCGGCGCGTGCACGCCGCGGGCTGGCCGCGCGCGCATCCAGCCATTGCTCGATAGCCAGCCATTCGGCTTCGTGGCGGACGATGAAGTGTTCCTGCCGCATCAGCGCTTGCCGAGCAGCCAGTGGGCGATGCCGGCCAGGCGACGCACGCCTTCGCCACCCTGCGCGCCGGTGGCAGGCGCGGCGATGTCCGCAAGCTCCACCTGGCGCTCCGGGGTCAGCCGCGGCGCGCGCTCGGCGAAGGCGATGATCGCCTGCTGTTCCGCTGGCCGCAGCGGCAATGCGGGTGCCATCACGCCGTCGCCTTCCATCACCGGCAAGCGCCGGTTCTTCGGCACGTGCACGACCATGGTGCCCGCGACCAGGTCGCCCAGTCGCCGTCCCCATGGATCCACCAGCCCGCTCACCAGGCCGCAGGCGTAGCCGAACGGCAGCATGTCCACGGTGCGCATCAGGTTGCGCACGCAGGCAGCCAGCCAGCCGACCGGCGCGCCGTCGCTGGAGACCACCCGCAAGTCCAGCGCGCGCTTGCCCGGCGTCTGCCCGTCGAACAGGCCCTCGCAGATGATCGGATACAGCCAGAACACCGCGAACAGCAGCACCAGGTAAAGCCCCATGCCGGCCTCGCCCATCACGCCGAGCACCATGGACGCCGCCATCAACAGGCCCAGGCGGATGCCGAAGTCGATCGCCCAGGCCAGCGCGCGCGGGATCGGCCCCGCCGCGGGCAGGCGCAAGGCCACGCCTTCGGGGGTATGCACCTCCCGGACGGTATCCAGCATCAGGCCTCGCCGGCCAGGTATGCGTCCTTGAGCCGCACGTAATGCCCGGCGCTGTAATACAGCGCCTCGATCTCGGCATCGGTCAGCATGCGTACCTTCTTGGCCGGGTTGCCCAGCCACAACTCGGCTTCGCCGACCACCTTGCCAGGCGCGATGAGCGCACCAGCGCCGACGAAGCCATGCTTCTTCACCACCGCGCCATCCAGCACGATCGCGCCCATCCCGACCAGCACCGCATCCTCGATCCGGCAGGCGTGGATGATCGCCTTGTGGCCGATGGTCACGTCCTCGCCGATCACCGTGGCGAAGCCTCCCAGCTTGGCGTGCGGGCCATCATGGCTGACGTGGACCACGCTGCCGTCCTGGATGTTGGTGCGCGCGCCGATGCGGATGAAGTTGACGTCGCCACGGACGATCGTGCCCGGCCAGATCGAGACGTCGTCGCCGAGGACGACGTCGCCGATCACGGTCGCGGCCGGATCGACGTAGGCGCGTTGGCCAAGGGTGGGCAGGATGCCGCGATACGGTCGCAGGACCGGCGTTTTCAGGGTCATGCGTCGCATTCTACCGGCCATGCGGTCGATGCCCGGACTACACTCGCTTCATGAACACCGCCACCATCGCCGCCAATGCGGCCATCACCGCCGCGAATGCCGCAATCGCCGGGTCCGCCGGGCAGCAATCGCCCGTCGGCCACAAGCGCAGCACCGGCACCGGCGCCGACACCGACGTGTCGGAGCTCGCCCCCACCCTGCAGCGCCTGCGGGACGCCTGGCAGGCCGGCAAGCCCGATGAAGCGCAACGCCGCAACGACCTGCAGCGCCTGCGCGATGCCCTGAAGCGACGGTTGGACGAAATGGCGACCGCGATCAGCGCCGACTTCGGTCATCGCTCGCGCGAGGAAAGCGTGATCGCCGACGGCATGACCGTGCTGAACGACATCGATCACCTCATCAAGCACCTGCGCCGCTGGATGAAGCCGAGCCGCGTGGGCGTGGGCTGGCGCTTCCTGCCGGCGCGCGCGCAGCTGCGGCCGTCGCCGGTCGGCGTGGTCGGAGTGATCGCGCCCTGGAACTATCCCGTCAACCTGTCGCTGATCCCGCTGGCCACCGCGATCGCCGCCGGCAACCATGTCTACCTGAAGCCATCCGAACACACCCCGCGTACCAGCCAGTTCCTGCGCGCATTGCTGGCCGAGGTGTTCCCTCCGGAGCGCGTCGCGGTGGCGACCGGTGGCGCCGAGATCGGTGGTGCGTTCGCCGGCCTGGCGTTCGACCACCTGGTGTTCACCGGCTCCACCGCGGTCGGCCGCAAGGTGATGGCCGCGGCCGCGCCGAACCTGACCCCGTTGACGCTTGAACTGGGCGGCAAGTCGCCGGCACTGATCGCCGACG
>JADLHU010000091.1 GCA_020848655.1 Novosphingobium sp. | reverse complement strand
GACCGATCCTTTCGCGTTGACGCCGGGCTTTGCCGGTCCGGCGCAGCCGCGCGGCGACAAAGTGCTGTTTGATGACGCCAGCGACAGCTGGGCGGCGCCTTTCGTCATGGCGGCGATCAATACCAAGAACGTCCACCGCACCAACTTCCTGCTGGGGCATCCGTGGGGCGCAGACTTTGTCTATGATGAAATGCTGCTGACCGGTGCGGGGGATGCGGGGGAAGCGGCAGCGAACTTTGTCGCCTCCACCAAAATGATCGGCGGCAAGGATGATCCCAAGCCCGGCGAGGGGCCGTCGAAAGAGGCGCGCGATAGCGGCTTTTATGATGTGCTGATGATCGGCGAACTGCCCGATGGCCGCAGCCTGCGCTATGGCGTGAAGGGGCGCTATGATCCGGGTTATGGCTCCACCAGTCGCATGATCGCCGAGACGGCGCTGGCGCTCTTGTCATGCCAGGCACCGGGGGGCATCACCACCCCGGGTGCGCTTCTGGGGGCGAGTCTGGTGCAGCGTCTGCAAGACCATGCCGAGATCGCCTTCGCTGTGGAGGATTGATGCAATGGCCGGGATTTTCGGGCTGGAAGGCAAGATCGCGCTGGTGACCGGCGCGGCCAGCGGCATTGGCAAGGGTATTGCTGAAGTGCTGGCCGAAGCGGGCGCGCATGTCATCGTGGCCGACATCAACGAGGAAGGCGTCGCGTCCGAAGTTGAACGCCTGCGCGCCGCCGGGCACCGCGCCGACGGCGTTGCGCTGGATCTGGGCGATGAACACTCGATCCGCCGTGCTGTGGCCGAAGTGGTGGGCGAATACGGTGTGCCGTGGGTGCTGGTGAACAACGCCGGGGTGCAGGACCGTCAGTATCTGCTGGATGAGACGGTCGCGGGGTGGGACCGCGCCGCTGCGATCAACGCGCGCGGGCCGTTTCTGATGACGCGAGAAGTGGGCCGCGCCATGGTGGCCGCCGGTCTGGGTGGGCGCATCGTCAACATCGCCTCGATGACGATTGACGGCATGATGACCAAGGGCACGGCGGCCTATATCGCCTCCAAGGGTGCGGTGGCGGCCCTCACCAGCCAGACCGCGCTGGAATTTGCCGAGCATCGCATCACCGCCAATACCGTGCTGCCCGGCGCGGTGATGACCCCCGGTGCCATCGGCGCAAAAGGCCCGCCAACCGAAGGTCCGGCACGCCGTCCTTCGCCCTTCGGCATGAGCGAGCCGCGCGACATTGGCGCGGCGGTGCTGTTCTTCGCCTCCCCCGCCGCGCGCATGGTCACCAATCAGCGGCTGGCGGTCGATGCGGGCTGGTCGATCAGCTAGAGTGTGACGGGGACTTCGGGATGACTGTAGCCGATTTGCTCGCCCGTGAGGCGATCCGCGATAGCATGGCGAAGTACAATGTCAGCGGTGATCGGCTGAAAGTCGATGACTTTGCCGCCTGCTTCACCGTGGACGGCGTGATCGAATCCGAACGCGCGCCGGGGGACTATATCTTTCGCTATGCCGGGCGAGAGGCGATCCGGGCGTGGCAAAACCGCTGGCTGGTGCGTGAACCCGGCAAGGATGTGGTCCACGGGGCCAGCTTCGTGCGCCACCACTTGTCCACCTGCAAGATCGACCTGACCGGCCCCGACAGCGCGCAGGCGCGGACGTATTGGGTGGCGTGGACGGATATCGGCCCGGACCATTCGGGCTATTACCTCGACGATTTCCGCAAGGAAGGCGGCGAGTGGCTGATCGCCCGCCGCCGCGTGCGGCTCGACTGGTCGGCCCCCGGCAGTCTGTTCGTCACCGCGATTGCCAATACTGGAGGATAATGACCGCCATGAGCGCATACAACGTGGGCACCAGTTCGCTGAAGCTGGCGCGCGAAGGGCCGATCCTGTGGTGCACGATAGATCGGCCGCATGCGCGCAATGCGCTGACCCCGGCGATGTATTTCGGCATCAAGCGCGCGGTGCGGCTGGTCAACAGCGATCCTGAGCTGAAGGCACTGATCCTGACTGGCACGGGTGATGTGTTCGCCCCGGGCGGCGATTTGGGCGGGCGTTATGAACCGGGTGACGAGCATGTGCCCGAGGGCCTGACATATGAAACGCTGCCCTTCGTCGCCATTCGCGAATCGATGGCACCGGTGATCTGCGCGGTGAACGGCATCTGTCAGGCGGGCGGGCTGCTGATCGCGATGATGTCGGACATTGCCGTGGTCAGCGATCGCGCCACGTTTCGCGTCCCCGAACTGCTGCGCGGCATCATCGACGCGACTTATGCGGCGACGTTGCCCGCTCATATCGGGCTGGCCCGCGCGCGTGATCTGCTGCTGTCTTGCCGCACGTTCGATGCGGCGGAGGCGGAGCGGATCGGGCTGATTTCGCGCGTCGTGCCGCATGAAGACTTGCGCGCCGCCGCGCTGAAAGCCGCTGTCGAAGTGCTCAAGACCGCGCCCGAAGCGCGGGCGCACGTCAAGCGGATGCTCAACGAACAATATGGCCGGATCGATTACGAGACGATGTTCGCCTCGCTCGCCCACGGTCAGGAAGTGCGCGAAGGCATGCGCAGTTTCATGGAGAAACGCGCGCCGAACTGGATTCCGGCAGACTTGCCAGAGGTGTAATGCTGCCTCAAGCGGTAGATCGTGTCAGCGATTTGGGCGGCGAAACTCGCCTCCAGAGGCCAAACTCCTGCCGAAAAGGCCAGTTGGGCTGGCGATTCGCCTAGGCGCATGTTGCAATGCGGCGATGTTGCGGGCATGGCCCGCTCAGCTTTGTGCATTGAAGTTGCATGATCGAAGGAGTTCTCTCATGGCCGCCGCTGAACAGATCAACGACACCCCCGAAGCCCGCGAAATCGCAGCGCTGGTTGCCCGCAGCCGTGCAGCGCAGGAACAGATCGCCGATGCCACGCAGGAACAGGTTGATCTGTGGATTCGCGGCATGGTCTGGGCTGTGGCGCAGGAAGCCACTGCCGAGATGATCGCGCAGCACACCGTCGATGAGACGCAGCTGGGCAATTATGACGGCAAGTACCTCAAGATTTTCCGCAAGACCCGCGCCACGCTGATGGACATCATCGATGACAAGTCGGTGGGCGTAATCGAGGAAGATCCGGTGCGCAACCTGATCAAGATCGTCAAGCCGATTGGCGTGATCGGCGCGCTGTCGCCCTCGACCAACCCGGAAGCAACCCCGGTGATCAAGGCGATTTCGGCGATCAAGGGCCGCAACTCGATCATCATCGCGCCGCACCCGCGCGCCAAGATCACCAACAAGATCATCTGCAACCTGATGCGCGACGCGCTGGTCAAGATGGGCGCACCCGCCGATCTGGTGATCCCGATCGAAACCCCGTCAGTGCCCAAGACCAACGAACTGCTGCGCCAGTGCGACCGCATTCTGGCCACCGGCGGCACGCCGATGGTCAAGGCGGCCTATTCGTCGGGCACCCCGGCGCTCGGCGTCGGCGTCGGCAATGCCGTCATCACCGTGGACGAGACTGCCGACCTTGATGACGCGGCCGACAAGATCCGCACCTCCAAGACGCTCGACCTTGCCGCTTCTTGTTCGTCGGACCATGCGGTGGTGCTGCTCGAT
>JADLHU010000090.1 GCA_020848655.1 Novosphingobium sp. | reverse complement strand
GCTAAGCTCAAGCAATGGCGGCGCATCGCTACACGCTACGACAAACTCGCCGCAAACTTCCTCGGCTTCGTTAAACTCGCCAGCATCATGCTTTGGATCAAATAACTAAATTGTCACCACAGCCTAGGGTCGCAAGGAGCGCCCTGGCGGGCAATCTGAACCTTGGCGCGCGGGCCTGTGGCTTCCCCGGCGTTGGCCGGGCGCGCCCAGGATCATGCATCCTCCATGGCCATGCGCGCGAATGCGGCGTTTCGGCCGGGTATTCGCCACTGCCGCAACCAGCAAACCGCAACCAGACAAAAGGCGGCCCCTTGCGAGGGCCGCCTGTTGTCTGGCGAACGATGCGTGCCCGGCCGTGCCGGGGGCTGGCTGGCCCCCGCGCCATCCGGGCCGGATGGATCAGGCCGCTTCCTTCTTGCGGCCGGCCTTCTTGCGCTCGTTCGGATCGAGGATCGCCTTGCGCAGGCGGATGCTCTTGGGCGTGACTTCGACCATCTCGTCGTCATCGATATAGGCGATGGCCTGTTCCAGCGTCATCACGCGCGGCGGGGTGAGGCGGATTGCGTCATCCTTGCCGGTCGAGCGGAAGTTGGTGAGCTGCTTCGACTTCATCGGGTTGACTTCGAGATCCTCGATCTTGGCGTTCTCGCCGATGATCATGCCCTCATACAGCGCTTCGCCCACGCCGACGAACAGGATGCCGCGTTCCTCCAGCGGGCCAAGCGCATAGGCCACGGCTTCGCCCGTGCCGTTCGAGATCAGCACGCCGTTCTTGCGGCCTTCGATCTTGCCCCGGTGGGGACCGTACTTTTCGAACAGGCGGTTCATGATGCCCGTGCCGCGCGTGTCGGACAGGAATTCGCCGTGGTAGCCGATCAACCCGCGCGACGGGGCCGAGAAGGTGATGCGGGTCTTGCCGCCGCCCGAGGGGCGCATGTCGGTCATCTCGGCCTTGCGCTGGTTCATCTTGTCGACGACCGTGCCCGAGTGTTCGTCATCCACGTCGATGACCACGGTTTCGTAAGGCTCGGTGCGCTTGCCGTCCTCGTCGGTGCCGAACAGCACGCGCGGACGGCTGATGCCCAGTTCGAAGACTTCGCGGCGCATCGTTTCGATCAGCACGCCCAACTGAAGTTCGCCGCGCCCGGCAACTTCGAAGCTGTCCTTGTCGGCGCTTTCGGTGACCTTGATGGCGACGTTCGATTCCGCTTCGCGCATCAGGCGATCGCGGATCATGCGGCTGGTCACCTTGTCGCCTTCGCGCCCGGCCATCGGGCTGTCGTTCACGGCAAAGCGCATCGACAGCGTTGGCGGATCGATCGGCTGCGCCTGGATCGGCACGGTGACCGAAGTATCGCAGATGGTGTTCGAAACGGTGGCGACGGCCAGCCCGGCAAGGCTGATGATGTCGCCCGCCTTGGCTTCGTCCACCGGCACGCGATCAAGCCCGCGGAACGCCATGATCTTCGAGGCGCGGCCGGTTTCGATGACCTTGCCGTCCATGTCGAGCGCGTGGATCGGCTGGTTGGCCTTGACCGTGCCCGACTGGACGCGGCCGGTGAGCACGCGGCCCAGGAAGTTGTCGCGATCGAGCAGCGTCACGAGGAAGCTGAACGGCGCATCGGCATCGAGCGACGGCGGCGGCACGTGATCGACGATCTTCTGGAACATCGGTTCCAGCGTGCCTTCGCGGCGCGAGGCGTCATCGCTGGCATAACCGTTGCGGCCCGAAGCGTAGAGCACCGGGAAATCGAGCTGTTCGTCGGTGGCTTCCAGCGTCACGAACAAGTCGAACACTTCGTCGAGCACTTCCTGGATGCGCTCGTCCGGGCGGTCCACCTTGTTGACCACGACGATGGGCTTGAGGCCCAGCGCCAGCGCCTTGCCGGTGACGAACTTGGTCTGCGGCATCGCGCCTTCGGAACTGTCGACCAGCAGGATCACGCCATCGACCATCGAGAGGATGCGTTCCACCTCGCCGCCGAAGTCGGCGTGGCCGGGGGTGTCGACGATGTTGATGCGCGTGCCGTTCCATTCGATCGAAGTCGGCTTCGCAAGGATGGTGATCCCGCGTTCCTTTTCGAGATCGTTGGAATCCATGGCGCGTTCTTCGACGCGCTGGTTATCGCGGAAGGTGCCGGACTGGCGGAAGAGCTGGTCAACAAGCGTGGTCTTGCCATGGTCGACGTGCGCAATGATTGCGATATTGCGCAAGGGAAGCGGGGCGGACATCAATTTTTTTCCGAATTTCAAGGAGAGAACAGGCAACGCTTGCCGCGCCGCAGCATTGGCGCGCCCCTACCCGAATTGGCCGAGATCGGCAAGAGACGATTGACCGGGGCGGGGCCATGCGCTGCGCCGCCGCAAGAACGCCGCGAAGCACTGCCGCGTTTGTTGTGGGAAAGCCTACTGATCCAGGTTAGTATTTATTAGGGATTACATGGTTAATAAAGCCGGTCGGGGCAGATTTGACACACACGACTGCCCCGGTTGAACGAGAGGTATGTCAAGCCTATGAAGCCTCACCCTTATGGCGCTGCGCCGCGTTTGCGCGTGGTGCTGGCCAGCACCGCTGCCGTTCTTGCCTTCGGGTTCCCCCACGTGGCGCTGGCAGGGTCGTTCGATGGGGTCCCGGCGGCACAGGGCGTGGCGGATCAGGCCGCCGATCAGTTCGATGGCAACGAAATCGTCGTAACCGCGACCAAACGCGAGCAGACGTTGCAGGACGTGCCGATCGCCGTCAGCGTGACCAGCGGCGAAGCGATCGAACGCGCGCATGTTCGCGATCTCAAGGATCTGTCGAACCTCGTGCCGTCGCTGCGCATCGCCGATCGGCAGAATTCGGCCACCGTTAATTTCTTCATCCGCGGCTTCGGCAATGGCGCCAACAACGCCGGCATCGAACCTTCGGTCGGCGTCTTCGTCGATGGCGTATACCGTTCGCGCTCCGCCGCGCAGATCGCCGACCTGCCCGATGTGGAGCGCGTGGAAGTGCTGCGCGGGCCGCAGTCCACGTTGTTCGGGAAGAACGCCTCTGCGGGCGTGATTTCGATCGTCACCGCCAAGCCGAAGTTCGACTTCGGCGGCAATGTCGAGGCGTCCTACGGCAATTACAACGCGGTGGTGCTCAAGGGCCTGGTCACCGGGCCGGTTACCGATACGCTGGCGGTCAGCCTGGGCGGCGGCTACAACGGCCGCGACGGGTTCGCGCGTAACGAGATCACGGGCAAGGGCGTCAGCGATCGCAATCGCTGGTTCGTGCGCGGCCAGGCGCTGTTCGAGCCGAGCAGCGACCTTTCGATCCGCCTGATCGGCGATTACAGCAAGATCGACGAGATCTGCTGCACGGTGGTGAACGTGCGCGCCGGGCCGGCCACCGCGCTGCTGACCAGTCCGCTGATCGGCGGCCAGGTCAACGCGCCGGCCGACGCCAAGCGAGACCGGCTCTACACCAATTTCGATTCGACCAACGGGATCGCGAACTACGGCGTTTCGGGCCAGGTCGACTATGATCTGGGCGCGATGAAGGTCACGTCGATCACCGCCTGGCGCCGGACGCGATCGAATTCCAATTTCGATAGCGACTATACCAGCGCGGACCTGCTGCGCGGATCGAACATCGGCAACGTCGGCCAGAAGACCTTCACGCAGGAACTGCGCGTCACCGCGCGCCCGACCGACAACCTGGACCTGCTGCTGGGCGGCTTCTACTATCATGAATCGATCCGGCAGGCCGCCGAACTGAGCTGGGGCACCAATGCGCGCGCCTATGCCGATGGGCTGGTCCGCTCGCTTTCCGGCAATACGCAGAGCATCGCCGGGCTGGAAGGGCTGTTCGGCGCGCTGACCGGCAATCCTTCGCGCTATACCGGCCAGTTCTTCAAGGCCGGCCCCGGCATGACCGAAGCCTACTCGCTCAAGAACCGCAATTTTTCGCTGTTCGGGCAGGCCGATTTCCATATGACCGACCGCCTGACGCTGACCGGCGGGCTGGCCTATACCAACGACCGCAAGCGTTTTGCCACCAATGTCGTCTCGCACGATGCCTTTTCGGGCGTCGATCTGGCGGCGATGAGCGTGGCGGCGGCCAATGCCGGCATCGCGCAGGCCGTGGGCGGGCTGATCGGCGCGCCGGGCGGCATGGCCACGCCCGCACAGATCGCCGCGTTCGCCGCCGGCAACGCCGCCGCGTACACCCAGATCCAGACCGCCGCGACCGCGGCCGGGCAAAGGCTGCTGGCGCTGCGCCAGTTGCAGTTCTTCCCGCCGTTCCTCAACGTGCCCAACGCCGTGGAGGATGGCCGCACCAGCGACGACAAGTTCACCTATACCGCGCGGCTGGCCTATGACGCGACCGATACCGTCAACGTCTATGTCAGCTACGCGACGGGCTACAAGGCCAGTTCGATCAACCTGTCGCGCGATAGCCGGCCGGCGGCGGCCGATGCCGCCGCGATCGGCGCGGCGGGGATCGCGGTGGTCAACCAGACGTATGGATCGCGGTCCGCGCTGCCGGAAAACTCGCGCGTGTTCGAAGGCGGGATCAAGGGCAACTGGGGCGTGGTGACGGCGAACTTCGCGGTGTTCCACCAGGCGATCAAAGGCTTCCAGTCGAACGTCTTCACCGGCACCGGCTTCATCCTGTCGAACGCGGGCAAGCAATCGGTGTTCGGGGTGGAATTCGAAGGCACGGCGCGGCCGATCCCGGCGCTGACGCTGGGCCTGGCGATGACCTATCTCGATCCGCGCTATGACAGCTTCGTCAATTCCGCGTTCGGCGATGCCAGCGGCCGCCGTCCGGCCGACATTCCGCCGATCTCGGCCACGTTCAGCGGCGAATACGAACACGATTTCGCCAACGACGATCGCCTGATCCTGCGCGGCAGCTATCACTATGAATCGCGCGTGCAGATCCTGGAAGGGCTGCCCGCCTTCATCCAGCGCAACCCGATCACCCAGGCGGTGCTGCCCGGCGGCTACCTGCCCGGCCTCGCCGCCGCGCGGCCCTATACCCGGCAGGTCGACGAAGTGGACGGTTCGCTGACCTGGGCGATGCGCAGCGGGCTGGAGCTTTCGGTCTGGGGGCGCAACCTGCTGGACGATCGCAATTTCAACGGGGTGTTCGATTCGCCCGCGCAGCAAGGGTCGATCTCGGCCTATCTCAGCGCGCCGCGCACCTATGGCGTGGGCGCGCGCCTGCGCTGGTAAGGCGCTGATAAGGGCCGGGAACAGCACGGATAACGATGAAGGGGGCCGCGCGTCCCCTTTTTCGTTGCCTCTGGCCGGGTTTTGTGATGCCTTCCCGGCTCCGTCGCAAGACGGTGCGAGAAGAGGGGGAAATCATGCTCGAATGGATGCTTTTGCCGTACAAGCGCTATGCTGAATTTTCCGGCCGTTCCCGTCGCAAGGAATATTGGTCGTTTGCGCTTTTTCAGTTCCTGATTTCGATCGTTCTCACCGGCGTGCTGTTTGCGGGTGGTTTTTCGGTCGATGCCGGCACCGGCCAGCCTTCGTTCGGGCCGGTTTTCTACCTTGGCGTCGTGCTGCTGGTGGTTTTCGCGCTTGGCTCGTTCATTCCGGCCATCGCCGTTCTGGTCCGCCGTCTGCACGATCAGGACAAGTCGGGCTGGTTCGCCCTGCTCTATTTCATTCCCTATGTCGGGCCGATCGTGATCCTGGTGTTCATGTTCCTGGACGGCACCAAAGGCCCCAACCGCTTCGGCCCCGATCCCAAGGACCCGGCCAGCATCGAGGTCTTTTCCTAAAGTTCCCGCAGCGCCTGTGCCGGTTTCGCCCGCAGCAGCGGCAGCGAGCCGGCCAGCGCCACGGCGATGACCAGGACCACGCCCGCGCCCAGCACCGCCAGAACGCGCGGCCAGTCGGGCAGCCAGTCGAATTCGAAGAGTTGCGTCATGATCGCCCAGCCGATCGCGCTGCCAAGGCCCAGAGAAACCAGCGCCAGCACCGCGCACAGCGCACCATATTCGGCGAGTTGGAGCAGCAGCAACTGCCGGCGGCTGGCGCCCAGCACGCGCAGGATCACGTTGTCATAGGTGCGGCTGGCCCGCGCCGAGGCGATGGCGCCGATCAGCACCGCCAGCCCGGCCAGCACCGCGACCGAGGCGGCGGCGAGGATCGCGGTGCTCATTTGCGACAGCAGCGCGCGCGCATCGCGCAGCAAGCCGCCGGTTTCGATCACCGAACTTGACGGGAAGGCGCGCACCAGCCGGCGCAGCAACCCGCCGCTGGCCGCGCCCTTGGGCACGTCGATCGTGGCCGCCAGGTTGTGCGGCGCATCGGCGATGGCATTGGGCGAGAACACCAGCACATAGTTGAAGCCCAGCGAATCCCAGTCGATCCGCCGGAACGAGGCGATCGTCGCGGTGCGCTCCACGCCCAGGAGGCCGATCGTGATCCGGTCGCCCAGCTTCAGCCCCAGCGTATCGGCCAGCTTGTCTTCCACCGAGACGAGCGGCGGGCCGGCATAGCCGCGCGGCCACCAGCGGCCGGCGGTCACCGTGTTGCCTTCGGGCACGGCGTCGGCATAAGTCAGCCCGCGTTCGCCGCGCAGCGCCCAGGCGGCTTCGGGAATTTCCTTGAGATCGGCCACGCGCGTCATGCGCGCTTGCGGGCCATAGGCCAGGATCGCGCCGCGCAGCGCGGGCACCGTGCGCACCGTGGCGCCCGGCACGGTCGCCTTCACGGCCGCGCGAAATTCGTCTGCCCGGTCGCGCGGCACGTCGAGCACGAAGTAATCGGGCGCGCGCTGCGGCACGCGGGCCATGATGTTGGCTTCCAGGCTGGTCTGCACCGCCGCCAGCAGCACGAAGGTGGACAGGCCAAAGCCCAGCGCCGTCACCAATGCGCCGGTCTGCGCGCCGGGGCGGTGGAGGTTGGCAAGGCCGGCGCGCAGCAGCGGCCGGGTGGGGCGGGGCAGGCGCGCGGCGATCTGGCGGATCGCCCAGCCCAGCGCGCCCAGCACCGCCAGCAGCACCGCCGCGCCCGCCAGGAACAGCGCCGTCACCCGCACTTGCGCGGCGCTGGCCAGCGCCAGCGCGACGATCGCGGCCAAGCCCAGCCCCACCGGCACCACCAGCGCGCGCCATTGCGAGGGCAGCGGCGTGACGCGCGCGCGCATCAGTGCCATCGCCGGAAAGGCGCGCGCGCGGATCAGCGGCGGCGCGGCGAAGACCAGCGCGACGAGCAGGCCATAGGCGCTGGCCCGCGCCAGCGCCCAGCCATCGAACACGAAGCCCGCCGTCACCGGCAGCAGTGCGCCCAGCGCCCGCGCCAGCAGCGGGGTGACCAGCACGCCCGCCGCCAGCCCCGCCAGGCTGCCGGCCAGCGCCGCGGCGGCGATCTGGAGCAGGTAGATGCGCGCGATGTCGCCGCTCGATGCGCCCAGCACCTTCAGCGTGGCGATGCTGGCGCGCCGCGCCTCAAGATAGGACGATACCCCGCCGCCGATGCCGATCCCGGCGATGACCAGCGCGGCCAGGCCGACCAGCACCAGGAATTCCCCCATGCGCGAAACGAAGCGTTCCGCGCCGGGCGCCGCCTTGTCGCGCGTGCGGAAGCTGAAGCCGGCATCGGGAAAGCGCCGTTCCAGCCGCGCCACCGTGGCTTGCGGATCGGCGCTGGCGGGCAGCGCCCCGCGCAGCTTGGTGCGATACATCGCGCCCGGCGCGGTCAGCCCGGCGCGCGCCGGCAGGTCTTCGG
>JADLHU010000089.1 GCA_020848655.1 Novosphingobium sp. | reverse complement strand
CTGGTCCATCACCGCGACGGTTTCCGCGCCGCGGCCCACAGCGTCAACCAGATGCGCGAGCTGGAGAAGGAAGGCAAAGTCAAATTCCATGTCGCCTCGGTCAAGGCGATCCAAGGCGAACCGGGCAAGATGACCGGCGTGACGCTGGCGGGCCACGACAAGACCGAGTGGCATCTCGACGTCGACACGTTCCTGCCCTTCTTCGGCCTGACCATCAAGCTGGGGCCCATTGCCGAGTTCGGCATCAACCTGAACGAAAACCTGATCCCGGTGGACACGGCGCGCTTTGAAAGCCAGACCCCCGGCATCTTCGCGATCGGCGACATCAACACCTATACCGGCAAGCTGAAGCTGATATTGTCCGGCTTCCATGAGGCGGCCCTGATGGCGCAAGCTGCTTTCGCCATTGCCCGTCCGAACGAGAAGCTGCGCTTCCAGTACACGACCTCGTCCTCGAACCTGCAAAAGAAATTGGGTGTCTCGTGAGTGAGCCGCGGCCGCTGAAGGCGGCGAATTGATCCGGTGGATCAATTCGAGTGGCGAACGCCGCGAGCACGAGCGAGCGGCACGGTAAGACTGTAAAAGGAATGACAAGGTCATGAAAATCATCGCCACCGACCGCCAGGGCAAGGAACACACGCTGGAAGGCCGTGACGGCTGGAGCGTGATGGAAATTCTGCGCGATGGCGGGCTGGACATCGCGGCGGAATGCGGCGGCGCCTGCGCCTGCGCCACCTGCCACGTCTATATCAATGATGGCTGGTTCGAGAAGCTGCCCAAGCCCTCGGAAGCCGAGATCGACATGCTGGACATGGCGCTGGCCGTCGAACCCAATTCGCGGCTTTCCTGCCAGGTGATCTGCAGCGACGAGACCGACGGCATCAAGGTCACCGTCGCGCCGGAGTAGTTTCTAGCGTTTCACAATATCGAAGGCGCAGGTCAGGCGTCTCTCGCCAGATGCGAACGGCACCGTGCCGTGCCACATGTAAGCGGGAAACAGCACCAGCATGCCAGGCTCGGGCCTGACCAGATGGTCCGGGCCCAGCGGCGGCAAGGTGGGCGGGCCGGGCTCGCCAAACTTCAGCGCCCCTTCATCCCCCTGAATTCCTTTCGGCGTTCGCACATAAAAGGCCGATGACAGCCAGCCTTCGGGATGGATGTGATCGACGTGGAAGCCGCCGCTGTTCAGCCGCACCGACCAGGCGCTGGCGATCCTGTAATCCTGCGGCGGTCCGATGGCGGCGATGTGCCGGCGGATCGGCGCATCGATGGCGCCGAACAGCGCGCGGATCGCCGGATCGGGATAATCCATCAGGCTGCGGGTGGTCTGGCTGCCATGGCGCAGCGACTGGGTCACCGGATGGGTCAGTGGGCCGTGGATCGTATCCAGCGCCGCGCCGAGATCGGCGAGATAATCCTCTACGCTGTTCCAGCCCTCGGGCGGATCGATGCGAAAGCTTTTCACCAGCCGCCCGTAATCATACAGCCCGCCATAGCGGGGATCGCCCGCCAGCCGCCAGGCCATCGCCAGCAGCGCGGTGGCGTGATGGTCGTTTGGGCGCGCGGCATGCTGCGCCTCGGCGCGTTTGACGGCTTGGGCGATGCGCCCCAGCGCCAGGTCCACTTCGATCTCGGCCTTGGCGCGCAGGCCGGGCGTCGCATCCGGCGGGGCCGCCGCCAGATGGCGGTCGGCGGCGGCGGGATCAACGCGCAATCCCGCCCGCGCCGCCAACACACGCAGGCCGGGATCGCGCTCCGCCCGGGCCGAAGCCAGCGCGAAGGCGCCCGCCTCGTCGCCCGCCGCCTGCAACAGGCGCACGGTGATGGCGACGATCTCGTGGCTCTGCGGCGCGGCGTCGAGCGCGGCGCGCGCCCTGGCGATATCGCCGGTCTGCATCCAGACCAGATCGGCCAGTTCGCGCTGGGCCTGCGGCGAGGCCGGATCAAAGGCCACCGCCTTGCGCCAGGCGCTTTCGGCTTGCGCAAAGCGGCCCTGCTTGCCGAGAATACGCCCCAGCAGCGAGGCGGAATGAATATCGTCCAGGCCCAAGGCGATGGCGCGGCGGGTCGCTGCCTCGGCCTCCGTTTCCTCACCCAGCCGGAACAGGATCGAGGCCAGCGCGAACTGCGCCCCGCCGTCACCCGGCGCCAGGCGTACCGCTTCGCGCAACTGCGCGGCGCAACCGGGCAGATCGCCTAGCTGATGCAGGATAAAGCCCATCAGGCTGTGCGCCGGAGCGCCGCCGCTCGCCATCGCGGGCGCCAGCACCGCGCGCGCCTCGGCGGCGCGGCCGTGCTCCAGCAACGACCTGGCAGTGCTCAAAGGATCAATGACGGGCGGCATATACGCTCAAATCCACATTCTTATGGTCGGACTTTATAAGGCCTGATATCACTTCGCCCGGTCAATTCAGTGCACCGACGGAGACGATTGATGCGCATAGTCCCGAAAATCACCTTGGCTTTCGGAACGGCGTTGATGCTGTCCGCCTGTTTCCCGCTTGGGCAGGTTCAGGATCAGCGCAAGGATCCGGGCGACAAGCGCGCACCCTGGCCGACCTGCACCCCGCGCGAAAGTCCAGCCTGCGTCGGTCAATAAGGCCGACCCAGGCGCAGTAGTGCTCTTTGCCGTTTCCGGTTTGTACAGTTAGGCTCGCGCCCTTACCGGGGGCCGGATGACCGTCGCGCACGTTTACACCGTGGCCTTCCAGGGCATTGATGCCCGCGAAGTCGATGTGCAGGTGCATATCGGCGAATCCGGCGGCGGCCAGTTCAACATCGTCGGGCTTGCCGACAAGGCGGTGGCGGAAAGCCGCGAGCGGGTGCGCGCCGCACTCGCCGCCATCGGCCTGGCGCTGCCCTTCAAGCGCATCACCGTCAATCTGGCGCCCGCCGACCTGCCCAAGGAGGGTTCGCATTACGACCTTCCCATCGCGCTGGGCCTCTTGGCGGCGATGGGTGTGATTCCCGCCAGCGAAATGGCGAACTATGTCGCGCTGGGGGAATTGTCGCTGGATGCAGCGGTGACCGGCGTCGCCGGGGTGCTGCCCGCGGCGCTGGCGGCATCGGAACAGAATCGCGGCCTGATCTGCCCCGCCGCCAACGGGCCGGAAGCCGCCTTTGCCGGCGGCATCGAAATCCTGGCGACGCCGTCGCTGATCGCACTGGTCAATCATGTGAAGGGCGCCTCGGGGCTGACGCCGCCGGTGCCGCGGGTGGTGGAAGCGTCGCGCGCCGCGCCCGACCTGCGCGACGTCAAGGGGCAGGAAAGCGCCAAACGCGCGCTGGAGATCGCTGCCGCCGGCGGACACAATCTGCTGATGATCGGGCCGCCCGGCGCGGGCAAGTCCATGCTGGCGCAGCGCCTGCCCGCGCTGCTGCCGCCGCTGGATGCGCGCGAGGCGCTGGAACTGTCGATGGTGCAGTCGCTGGCAGGCGAACTGGCG
>JADLHU010000088.1 GCA_020848655.1 Novosphingobium sp. | reverse complement strand
GTTGGTCGAGTAAATCAGCCGGAATCAACGGCTCCTTGCGTCGGGACATAGTGGGTCTCCTTCTTCCCCATTATACCCGCCCACACACGGAAATCCTGACAGTCCCTTTCATCGGGCATGGCCAGCATGTATTCGAGGCGGGAATCCATCAGCGCGATATCGCCCCGGTCAAGCTGGCAGGTGCGCCCCTCCTGCGCCACCGTCACCTGGCCGCGCAGGGCGAGGCAGG
This sequence comes from Novosphingobium sp., assembly GCA_020848655.1. Classification (GTDB taxonomy): domain Bacteria; phylum Pseudomonadota; class Alphaproteobacteria; order Sphingomonadales; family Sphingomonadaceae; genus Novosphingobium. The sequence continues at coordinate 20,251 of JADLHU010000088.1, read as the reverse complement.
CGAAAAAGTCGCTCGCGGCGGATTGCCGGATATGGCGCTCCTCGCGATAGACCTGGAAGGCGCCGCCGCGGGTGATCGAGCGCACCAGGTTCAGTTCCTGGATGTTGGTGACCGTGAAGCTGCCGCGCGTCTGGAAGCAGTTGCGCATGTCCAGATCGACGAACAGCGGCGCGATCGCTTCGGTAGACAGATGGTTGACGCGCACGATCTTGCCGCTGGCCGACATCCCAATTCCCTTCCACTTTTGCAAAGCTATCGCACCACTCCTGCAAAGAAGCAATCTTATCCATCCGCTAGCGTATGCTTCGCGAACGAAGGCGAAAAGTCGCCCCCAGGGAGAAGATGATGGAAGTTCCAAGCGTAACCCGTCGGCTGAAGGCCGGCATGTTGATGGCCGCGTCGGCCCTGTCGCTGTGCGCCCAGGCCGCGCAGGCCCAAAGCGCGCCGGCCCAGAACGAGGCCGCCCAGAACGATCAGGCCCAGGGCGAGCCGGCGGCACAGCCCGCCGCAGACGGCAGCCTGCTGACCGGCGACATCATCGTAACCGCCAATCGCCGCGCCGAAAGCCTTCAGCGGGTCGGCATTTCGGTAACGGCGTTCAGCGGCGAGGCGATGAGCAAGCTCGGCTTCGCCACCGCGACCGACATCGCCAAGCTGACCCCGGCCGTCAGCTTCTACCAGTTCAGCCCCTCGGTTTCGAACATCAACATTCGCGGCGTCGTGCAGAACGATTTCGCCGATCACCTCGAACCCCCGATCGCGGCCTATCAGGACGATACCTATATCGGTTCGAGCGGCGGCATCTCGGTCCCGCTCTATGATCTCGAGCGCGTGGAAGTGCTGCGCGGCCCGCAAGGAACGCTGTTCGGGCGCAATGCCACGGGCGGTCTCATCCACTTCATCAGCGCGGCGCCGACCGAGGACTTCAGCGGCTATGCGCAGGCCAGCTATGGCCGGTTCAACAACTGGAACATCCAGGGCGCGATCAGCGGCCCGCTGAGCGAAGGCGTGCTCGCCCGCCTGGCTTTCACGCGCACGAAAAGCGACAGCCCGTTCCGCAACGTCGTGACCGGCAGGCGCGATGCCGGCGATACGGACAACTATGGCGTCCGCGCGCAGCTTCTTTTCAAGCTGGGTGACGATACCACGCTGCGCCTGCTGGGCCGCTACAACCGCGACGACCAGCACGCGCCGATGTACAGCATCGCGGTGATCCGCCAGGGCGCCGATGGCCTCGGCACGCCGGTCGGCCCTAACGAGATCGCGCAGTTTCCCAATATCGTGACCGGCGGCACGGTGACCGCGCCGTGCGCCGGCTGCAACATCACCGGCTATCGCGATGCCGATGGCAATCCGTGGACGGCGGCATCGAGCGAACCGGGCTACTTCAAGCGCAAGATCTATGACGCCCAGGCCAAGCTGACGCACGATTTCGGCGGGGTGACGCTGACTTCGGTGAGCGACTACCTGGAGATCAACAAGGATCTCCTCTACGATACCGATGGGTCGCCGGCGCAGTTCTTCGTCTATGGCACCACGCAGCGCTACAAGCAGTTCAGCCAGGAACTGCGCATCAACGGCGAAACCGACCGCCTGAAATGGGTGGCGGGCGGCTATTTCCTGCACATGGACGGCAAGTACGGCAGCACCGTCGATCTTGATCTTGCGCCTTATGTCGGCGCGCCGTTCTGCTTTGGCACAAGCTGCCCGGCGGGCGGCACCGTGCCCGCGCATTTCCAGACCGACTATGCGCTCAAGACCACAAGCTGGGCCATGTTCGGCCAGGGCGAATATCGCCTGAGCGATGCCTTCTCCGCGATCGCCGGGGTGCGTTACACGCGCGATCGCAAGAAATACGATTACGTGTTCAGCAACAATCCGGTCGTCCAGCCCGGCTTCGCGTATAATCCCGGCAACAATCCGGCGGCCAGCCGCCCGTTCGAGAATGTTTCGGCCAAGCTGGAACTGGATTACAAGCCCGATGGCGCAACGCTGGTCTATGCCAGCGTGACGCGCGGTCACAAGGGCGGCAACTGGACCGCGCCGGTGTTCCCGCCGATCTTCCCCGATCAGTTCGCGCACAAGCAGGAAGTGCTGACGTCCTACGAAGTGGGCCTGAAGAAGCGCTTCCTGGGCGGCATGGCCACGTTCAACGCCTCGGCCTATTACTATGACTACAGCAACTACCAGGCGTTTTCGCTGATCAACATCGCGCAGACGATCACCAATGTCGACGCGACGGTCTGGGGCGGCGAGGCGGAGTTGCGGCTGACGCCGGCGCGCGGCCTTGATTTCAGCCTCAATGCCGCGACGGTCGGCAGCAAGGTCAAGGGCATCGTGCTGCCCAACGGCACGCCGGCCGCGCGCGATCTGCCCAACACGCCGAAAATCTCGCTCAGCGGGCTGGCGCGCTATGCGTTTGATCTGGGCGGCGGTTCGCTCGCGCTCCAGGCCAGCGGCCAGTACAAGTCGGGCTATCACCTGACCGTGCTGAACGAGCCTTCGAACCACGAGAAGGGCTGGGCGACGCTGGACTTGCGCGCGATGTGGACGAACCCGGACGATACGCTGGAACTGGCGATCTACGGCGATAACGTCACCAGCACGCGCTATCGCGTCTGGGCGCTCGATGTCTCCGCGCTCAGCCTGGGCATGCAGGTCTACGCACCTTCGGCGACCTGGGGCGCCAGCGCGAAATACAAGTTCTGATCCAACTTTGGCGAAGGGCGGCGCCCCCGCGCCGCCCAGGGAGTAGCATGATGGCTGTGAACGACGCGGTTGTGGGAGAAGTGCCGCCTCCCATCCTCGGGTGGGCCGCGACGCCGGCGATGCCGCTTGGCCCGCTGGGCGCCCAGCCGCCGCTGTCGGACCAGAACCAGGCGATCTGGGAAACGCTGAATGCCTTCGCGCGCGAGGTCATGCGTCCGGCCGGGCAGACGCTCGACCGGATGGACCCCGCCCGCCAGTTGGACGCGGGTTCGCCCTATTGGCACTTCATGGGCCGGTTCAAGGAATTGGGGCTGACGATCGCCGACGTCATGGGGATGGACCCGGCCGAGCGCGCGCGGCTGCTGTGCCTGGCCAACGAAGAGTTCGGCTATGGCGATGGCGGGCTGGCCATCGTGATCGGCGCGACGATGCTGCCGCACCTGATGATGCACCATTTCGGCCGCGCCGACCTGATCGCACGCTATCCCGAAGGCACGCCGGGGTGCTGGGCGATCACCGAGCCGGATCATGGCACCGACATGCTGGACCCCGATCGCAAGCTGTTCGCCGCATCGGGCGAATATGGCCGGCCCAATTGCGTGGCGACGATCAAGGACGATCGCGTCATCCTGCACGGCCAGAAGGCGGCCTGGTGCTCGAACGCGCCGGCGGCGGAACTGTGCGTGCTCTATGTAGCCGCGGATACCGGCGCTGGACCGGACCCGCGCCACGGCGCGTGCCTGATCGTGCCGCTGGATCTGCCGGGCGTGCAGAAGGGCAAGGTCATCGCCAAGATGGGCCAGCGCGCGCTGCCGCAGGGCGAAATCTTCTTCGACCAGGTGGAACTGCCGCTTGCCAATATCCTGGCCGGCCCGGCCGACTATCAGCGCGCGGTCTATGCGATCCATGCCGAAGCGAACGGCCTGATGGGCGCGGTGTGGACCGGCGCGGCGCGCGCGGCCTACGAACTCGCCTTCGATTACGCGCATGAACGCAAGCAGGGCGGGCTGCCGATCATCCGCCACCAGTCGGTCGCGCAGCGCCTGTTCCACATGGCGCGCAAGGTCGAGATGAGCCGCGCGCTGACCCAGCGCGTCGCCGCGTTCAACGCCACCGCGCCCACGCCCTCGCTCGCTTCGGCGATGATGGCCAAAGTGACGGGAACGCAGACCGCGTTCGAGGTGGCATCGGATGCCTTGCAGATCTTCGGCGGCAATGGCGTTACCGATGAATATCCGATCGAAAAGATCTTCCGCGATGCGCGGCTTGCCCTGATCGAGGACGGCTGCAACGAAATCCTGTCGATCAAGGGCGGCTATTCGCTCGCGCGCATGGATCGGCTGGCATGAAACAGAACGCCTATATCGCCGGCGTGGGCATGACGCCCTTCGGCAAGCATGTCGACACGGGGCTGAAGGCGCTGGCCGCCGAAGCGATCGGCGCCGCGCTGGCCGATGCCGGCCTGTCCGCCCGCGATCTCCAGGCCGCCTACATGGCGAACGCGGCCGGCGCGATCATCACCGGGCAGGTGCTGATCGCGGGCGAAGTGGCGTTGCGCGGCATGGGCATCGGGCATATCCCGGTGATCAACGTGGAAAATGCCTGCGCATCGGCGGGCACCGCGCTTCAGCAAGCCGCGACGATGGTCACGCTGGGCGCCTATGACGTGGTGCTGGCCTGCGGGTACGAAAAGCTGGTCCATCCCGACAAGGCGCGCAGCTTCGCCGTGTTCGCGGGCGCGGTCGATACCGAGGACATGGACGGCCTGCGCCAGTCGATAGACCGGCAGTTGCGCGCCAACGGCATCGTTCCCGATGTCGAAAACGCGGCCTCGCGCTCCATCTTCATGGATATCTATGCGACGATGGCCGCGCCCCACATGCGCCGCTATGGCACGACAGCGCGCCACTTCGCGGCCGTTTCGGCCAAGAACAGCCGGCATGGCGCGCTGAACCCGCGTGCGCAGTTCCGCGATGTCCTGACGATCGAGGACGTGCTGGGCGCGCGAATGATCGCCGAACCGCTGACGCTGCCGATGTGTTCGCCGATCGGCGATGGCGCGGCCGCGGTCGTCCTGGTGTCCGAACGCAAGGCGCGCGAACTGGGGCTTGTCCGTCCGGTGCGCATCGCCTCTTCCGTCCTGGCGACGGGCTGGGACTATGCCGCCGATGCGACCGAGGGCGTCTTCGAGCACGCCATCGCCGCCGCTTACGAGACGGGCGGGCTTGGCCCCGAGGATATCGACGTGGTCGAACTGCATGATGCGTCCGCGCCTTCGGAAGTGATCCACACCGAATATCTGGGCCTGTGCCCCAAGGGTGAGGCGGGGCCGTTCATCGAAGCCGGCCAGACCGCGCTGGGCGGCGGCGGGCGGACGGTGGTGAACCCATCGGGCGGCCTGCTGCGCAAGGGCCATCCGATCGGCGCGACCGGCATCGCGCAGATCGTCGAACTTGCCGAGCAGTTGCGCGGCCAGTCGGGCGCGCGCCAGGTCGAAGGTGCGCGCGCCGCGATCGCGGAAAATGGCGGCGGCTACATCGGCACCGATGTCGGCGCGCTCGTCGTCACGACTTTGACAAGGTAAGCCGATGATCTCGATTGCCCACCTCGTCCAGCAGAAAGCCGCATCCCGGCCCGATCTCGATGTGCTGACCTTCGAGCATGAAGGGCGGCAGGAAAGCCGGACGTATGCGCAGCTTTGGCGATACGGGCAGGCGCTGGCCGCCGCGCTTGCCGCCATGGGCGTCGGCAAGGGCGATCGGATCGGCCTTTTGCTGCAGAACCACGCCGAATTCGTCGATACGATGGTGGCCGCCGGCATCCTGGGCGCGGTGCTGGTTCCGCTCGATCCGCGCATGCGGGGTGAGAAGCTGGCGTTCATGCTGCGCGATGCCGGCTGTGTCGGCATTGTCTGCGGCGATTATGCGCTGGCCAATGTCCGGCAGGTCTTGCCCGATCTGCCCGCGCTGGCCTGGATCGTGACCGTGGGGGCCACGGACGCGGCGACCGGCGCCAGCGTGCCGATCACCGCGTTTGCCGATCTCGTCGGCGGGGCCGCTGCCCCCGACCTCGCCATCGCGGTGGCGGCGGCGGGCGAGCCGATGCAGATCATGTACACCAGCGGCACCACCGGCGATCCCAAGGGCATCGTGGTCACGCATGGGCGCTTCATCGCCGCGACGGGTTATGGCGCGGCGATGTTCGGCTATCGCGAAGGGGACCGCCCCTATACCGGGCTGTCGCTGACGCATGGCAATGCGCAATATGTCACGCTGGCGCCTGCGCTGGCGATGGGCCTGCGCGCGGTGTTCAGCCGCAAGTTCACCAAGTCGCGGCTGTGGGATGTGATCCGCGCCAACGGCTGCACCACCTTCTCGCTGCTGGGCGGCATGGCGACCGCGATCTATTCGGAACCGGTGAAGGCCGATGATGGCGTGAATCCCGTGCGCCACGTCATCAGCGCCGGGATGCCCGCCGCGATCTGGAACGATTTCTGCGATCGGTTCCAGGTCGGCATCATCGAATTCTATGGCGCGATGGAAGGCGGGCTGCTGATCAATCCGCTGGGCGCGGGTCCGGCGGGAAGCTGCGGCAAGCCGCCGGCCACGATGCGCGTGCGCGTGATCGATGAACAGGGCCGCGATGTCGGCCCCGGCGAGCCGGGCGAACTGCTGTTCGGCGCCGCCGATGGAACGCCGATGCAGGTCGAATATGTCGGCAAGCCCGAAGAGTCCGCGCGCAAGACCGTGGACGGCTGGCTGCGTTCGGGGGACATCGTGGTTCGCGATTCCGAAGGCTGGGTGTTCTTCCGCAACCGCGTTGGCGGCGGCATTCGCCACAACGGCGATTTCATCGATCCGGCGCTGGTGGAAAAAGTGGTGGCCGAGCATCCGGGCGTCGGCGATGCCTTTGTCTGGGGCGTGCCATCGGCATCGGGCGCGCCCGGAGAGAAAGATGTGGTGGCCGCCGTGGTGCCGGTCGATCCGGGCGGGTTCGATCCGCAGGATCTGTTCGCCTGGTGCCGCAGCAGGCTCGAACCGAACATGGTGCCGGGCTATGTCCAGATCCTTGCCGAAATTCCCAAGACCGCCTCAGAGAAGCCGCAGGAACGGTTTCTTCGCGAGATGTTCGACGCGCACCCCGGCGCGGTCGTTACCGAAATGCGCCGGCAAACGGCTTGATAACAAAGGAGAGAGACGTGTCGGAACCCAAGGTCGTACTGTTTGGCGCCAGCGGCTACACTGGCAAGATGATCGCCGGCCAGTTGGCGGCGCGCGGCATTCCCTTCGTTGCCGCGGGCCGCAACGCCGAACGGCTGCGCAGCGAACTGGGCAACAACCCCGAACTGGCCGGCGCCCGTTACGAGATCGTCGGCACGCCCGTGGAAGCCGGCGCGCTGACCGAACTCCTGCGTGGCAAGATCGCGGTGTACAACACCGTCGGGCCGATGATGCAGCTTGCCGCGCCGATCGTGGAAGCCGCGCTGGCGGCGGGGTGCCACTATTTCGATTCCAGCGGCGAACAGGACTGGACGCTGCACTGCAAGCGCACCTGGGGCGAAAAGTTCGCGGCGGCGAAGCTGACCTTGATCCCGTGCATGTCGATGATGTGGGCAAGCGGCGATCTTGCCGCGTCGCTCGTGCTGGAGACAGAGGGCATCGACACGCTCGACATCCTCTATGTTCCGCTTGGCTCGACGCCATCGGTGGCTTCGACGCTGTCGTTCCTGCGCATGTGCTGCCAGCCGCAGCTCAAGCTGGTCAACGGCGCGTTCGTGGAATGGCCGCCGGCCACCACCTTTGCGGCCGTCGCGCCCGGAACGCACGAAGTGCTCACCTGCCTGCCGTGGTCGGGCGGGGCGGAGCCGGTCTGGTATGAAAGCCACCCCACGGTTCGCAACTGCAAGGTGCTGGTCAGCTTCGGCAGCCCCGAACACATGGAACGCACCGCCGCCCTGACGCGCGAATTCCGCGCCAAATGGGCGGACAAGTCGGCAGAGGAACAGGAACGCGCGACGAACGAAATGGGCCACGCGATGACCACGCAGGAGCCCCCGCGCGACGATCCCGCCATTTCGCGCACGATCGTTTCGTGCCATGGCCGGGGCGAACGGGCGCATGCCTCGGCAGTGCTGTGGGGCGTGCGCGGCTATGACCAGACCGGGCACATCGGCGCGGTGGTCTTGCAGCGCGTGCTTGCCGGCAAGCTGCTGGCGCACGGCTTCCAGTCTCCGTCCGGCGCCTTTGGCGGCCGCGCGCTGCTGCGCGACTGGAGCGAATCGGGGCTGGTCGAAGCGGAAATCCTGCGATGAGCGGGCGGTTCGCCGGCAAGGTCGCGCTCGTCACCGGCGGCGCGTCGGGCATCGGCGCGGCCGTGGTCGATAGCCTGCTGGCGGCGGGCGCGCGCGTTGTCGTTGCCGATCTGGCCGCGCGGCCGGATGACGCTTCGGGGCACCGTGCGGACCTGCCGACCGACGTGTCCGATCCCGCTGCCTGCGCCGCGGCGGTGGCCGGGGCGGTCGATCGCTTCGGCCGGCTGGATATCCTGGTCAACAGCGCCGGCGTGGGCGCGCTGGAACCCAGCGATACCCTTTCGCCGGAAAGCTGGCGGCGGACCCAGGCGATCAATCTGGATGGCACGTTCTTCATGTGCCAGGCGGCGATCCGCCACATGCTGCCGGCCGGCGGCGGGGCCATCGTCAACGTGGCGTCGATCCACGGCCATGTCGGCTTCGGAGCGCACGCCGCCTACACCGCGTCCAAGGGGGGCGTCGTCAATCTTACGCGGACGCTGGGCATCGAATACGCGGCGCGCAACATCCGCGTGAACGCCGTCTGTCCGGGCTTCGTCCTGACCCCGATGATCGCGGCCGGCGTCACCGATGACCTGATGCCGCGGATCGTGGCGCTGCATCCGATCGGGCGCATCGCGCGGGCCGAGGAGATCGCGGCGCCGATCCTGTTCCTGGCGTCCGACGAGGCCAGCTTCATGGCCGGCGCCAGCCTTATGGTCGATGGCGGCTATACCGCCCAGTAGCAAGCAGAGCCGAAGCCACGCGCCGGCGAAGGAGAGACGATGACGATCAAGGTGGTCTATTGCCTGACGCGCAAGGCCGGGATGACCCGCGCCGAATTCCAGGACTACTGGCTGGGCCAGCACGCCGATCTGGTGAAGGCGCGCGCCGATGCGATCGGCATGACGCGCTATGTCCAGAGCCACGCCTACGACACGCCGATGAACGCCGGCATGGCCGGGCCGCGCGGCGGCCCAGACGGGTATGACGGGATCATGGAAGGATGGTGGGAGAGCGAGGAACAGGCCATGGCCGCGCTGACCACGCCTGCCGGCCTGCAAGCCATGGCCGATCTGCTGGACGACGAAAGGCGCTTCATCGACTTTGCCCGCTCGCCCATTTTCATGACGCGCGAACATGTCATCTACTGATCGCCCGCGCGGCAACGCGGTGCTGGTCACTCGCGGCGCGGGCGCGGGCATTCGCGGGTGATCGACGGGGGGATGAACAGTGTCTGATACCGATCCGGCAGGCGGCCCCGATCTTCGCTTCTGGCGCGTGACGCGCGATAGCGACGGGATCGTCGAAGCGCGTTTCCGCAATCCGCCGATGAACTATTTCTGCGCCGGCGCGGCGCAGGAACTGGGCGCGCTGATCGCGGCATGGCAGCGGCCCGAAGTGCGCGCGGTGATCCTGACCGGCGATCCGCCGGGCCGGTTCATCACGCACTACAGCGTCGAGGAATTGCTGGCCTTCGGGGCGGATCGCGCTGAAATGGAGCGGATCGGAACCGGGTTGAGCGATGGCTATCACGCGCTGCTGCGCGCGCTGCGCGATCTGCCCAAGCCCGTGATCGCCGCGATCAGCGGCGATTGCATGGGCGGCGGCCTGGAACTGACGCTGTGGTGCGATTTCAGGATTGCGCAAGCCGGCGATTTTCGCCTGGGGCTGCCCGAAATCCACATGGGGATCATGCCGGGCGGCAGCGGCACGCAGATGCTGGGGCGCTTGATCGGCACGGCACGGGCCGCGCGGCTGATCCTGCTGGGCGAACTCCTGACGCCGGATGCAGCGCTGGATCTTGGCGTTGTCCACTATGTATCGGACGATTGCACGGCATTCGCCCGGCAGATCGCCCGGCGCCTGTGCGCGCTGAACGCGCAAGGCATCGCCGGGATCAAGGCCGCGCTCCACGCCGACACCGACCTTGCCGGCGGCCTGCATGCCGAGGCGCGCGCTTTTCTCGACGTGATGCGCTCTCCCGCCGCCATGCCGGGCATGGAGCGCTATCTGGCGGTCGATCCCGATCAGCGGCGGGCCTGGCTGGAGCGCGGATAACCCCGCCCGGCACGTATCGCGCAAGCGAAGTTGGTGGCGCCGAATGGGGCGTCGCCCTGTTGGCGTTCGATCAAGACCGGACAGGGGAGAGACATGGACCCTGAACCGCGTTCAGGATGACTACGAAGCAGGAACCGCACTTCGTTCCCGCCGTCCTATGTCGGATCGACATTGAGGAAGTCTTGGCGCGATTGCCAATGAGACGCGTCATCCTGAACTTGGTTCAGGATCCATTGTGCCTCCAGGAACCTCGGCGCGTGGGGAGGGACGGATGCTGAGCCGCAGGCCAGCGCAGCTAAACAAGTTCAGCATGACGCAATGGAATGAAACGTCGACCCGTATTTCCAGATACTTGAATGTCGATCCGACGTAGCGTCTCACCCTGAATTGACCGTCATCCGCGTCCTGCCGGAATGGGCCATTGCGGCATTGCCGCAGGACCAGCGCCCGGTTGCCGGCCGCCCGCCGCAAACCCGCCGCCGCCGCTTGCAAACCGCACAATCCCGCCATTTTCCACAGTGTATTGCCATGCGCGGTCGCGCGCCTTAAAGGCGAATGCGAATCAATCGCATTAGCATTACAGGGGAAAATCATGGTTCGAGTGGCTTACGCTTCGGGGCGGTGCGCCGGGATGCTTTCGCTGGCGCGCCTGCGCCTGCTCGCCGCGTCGAGCGCGCTGGTCCTGGGGCTGCCGGGCATCGCGCAGGCGGATGCTGGCGGGGCAGAGGCAGGCGCGGGCGACGCGGCGGACCAGACGATCGTGGTGACGGGCGCGCTCCAGCAGACTTCGGCGGGCACGAAAACCGATACGCCGCTGATCGAGACGCCGCAGCCGATCACGATCATCGATGCGGAAACCTATCGTTCGCAGGGCGCGATCTCGGTGGCCGATGCGTTCCGCTATGTCTCGGGCGTGCAGGCGAATACCTATGGCACCGACGGGCGCGTCGACAGCAATCGCATTCGCGGCACGTCGCCGCTCCAGTTCCGCGACGGGATGCGCGATGTCTACGATAGCTACGCCAGCATCCGCGCCGATCCCTACAACTTCTCGCGGATCGAGGTGGTGCGCGGGCCGGCTTCGGTGCTGTTCGGCCAGAGTTCGATCGGCGGCATCTTCAACCTGGTGTCGAAGACGCCCGAATTCACCCGCCACTTCGATGCCGCGCTGACCTATGGGACGTTCGATCGCAAGGAAGCGATGGCCGACCTGACCGGGCCGCTGACCGATACGATCGCCGCCCGCCTGGTCGGCCGGGTGCGCGATTCCGGCACCCAGGTCGATCATGTCAGCGACGATCGCGTGATGATCGCGCCGTCGATCACCTGGCGGCCTTCCGCCACGACCGACGTGACGCTGCTGGGCCTGTACCAGGAAGACGATGGCGGTTCGCAGTCCACCTTCCTGCCCTTGTTCGGCACGCTGTTCGTCAACCCGATGGCCGGCCAGCTCGATTTCAGCACGTTTCCCGGAACGCCCGGCTTCGATCGCTATGACGGCCGCCTGCTGCAAGGCACCGCGATCGTTTCGCACAAGTTCGGCGACAGCGTCACGCTCAACCTCAAGGCGCGCTATATCGACAGCCACGTCGATTACATCTCGCAATATACCAACACCTATCGCGCGCCGCGCAATCCCTGGCTGAACGAAGCGATGACCGAAATCGGGCGCGTCGGCAGCGCCACCTATGCGCGCATGGCGATCTTCAGCACCGACAACAACGTGCAGTTCAAGTTCAACACCGGCGGCGCGATAGAGCATCTGCTGCTGGCCGGCGTCGATTACAGTTGGAACCGGATCAACCGCAGGTCGACAAGCCTGAGCGATACGATCAACCTCTATGATCCCACCGATCCCCGGCGCACCGATGCGCCGGTCTATGGCGCGACCACGGTGACGCGGCCCAACCAGAAGCAGCTTGGCTTCTATGCGCAGGATCAGGTCCGGCTGTGGGACCGGGTGTCGATCGTCGTCGGCGGGCGCCATGACAACGTGACCACGGGGGCGCTTGGCCGCGCCGACAGCAAGGCCAAGGCCACCACGTTCCGCGCTGGCATCATCGGCGAACTGGCGTGGGGCGTATCGCCGTTCTTCAGCTATACCGAAAGTTTCCTGCCGCTGACCGGCAACGATCCCAAGGGCAATCCCTATCGGCCGCAGTCGGGCCGCCAGTTGGAAGCGGGCATCAAGTGGGCGCCCGATGCGCAGACGCTGGTCAACGCCACCTGGTTCCACATCAAGGACGTCAACCGCCTGATCGCCAACCCGAACCCGGTGGCGACAGACCCGTTCCCCACCGCGCAGATCCAGGCCGGCGAGGTGACTTCGAAGGGCTACGAGTTGGAAGGCAGCCGCGTGCTGCCCGGCAATTTCGAACTGCGCGTGAACTACAGCTACACCAAGGCGGTGGGCACCAACGGCCGCCCGATCGACAGCCTGGCCAAGCACATGGCCTCGGCCTGGATCGACAAGACGATCCGCCAGAACGAGCATGGCGGCCTCAGGCTGGGCACGGGCGTGCGCTATGTCGGCAAGAGCCTGTCCTATGGCGCGGTTTGGGTGGGCAGCGCGCAGGCGCCCGATGGCTATATCGTGACCCCGGCGGCCACGCTGGTCGATGCGCTGGTCGAAATCACGCACGATGCCTGGTCGTTCACGGTCAACGCGAACAACCTGTTCGACAAGAAGTACTATGCGTCCTGCCTGGCACGCGGCGATTGCTTCATGGGGGCGGAGCGCACCGTTGCGGGTACGCTGCGTTATCACTTCTGATCGCATGTCGGGCCGGCGGATCACGGAAGGCATGGCGGCGAACCGCGCGATGGCTGGCGGCGCGGCGTGGCGGCGGCGCGGCGACATGGCGCTGCGCATCGTGGCCGCCGTGCCGCTGGGCTATGCGGTGGCCAGCCTTTGCGCCATGGCGCTGGCGCGGTTCCTGCCGGGTGATCGCGCGCAAGTGACGATCGCGGCAACGCTGGCCGCTTTCGCCTTGTGCGCCTTTGCCGCGATGTGGGCTTTCGCCGCGCGCAGCGGCTGGCGGGCGGTGTGGACGCTGGCGCTGGCGGGCGGCGTGGCCGGCGGCGCGACCTGGCTTTCGATCCTGGCGTCCGGGCGGTTATGAGCAAGGGCTTTCGCCAGTCGCAATCGTTCCTGCACACCTGGTCGGGGCTAGTGCTGGGCTGGGTGCTGTTCGTGATCTTCGTGGCCGGCACCATCGCCTTCTGGCGCGAGGGCCTGAATCGCTGGATGCGCCCCGAACTCGATCGCATCGAACGGCCTTACGCGGTTCTGGCCGGGGCGCAGCGCTTTCTGCAGCACAAGGCGCCCGATGGGAAAAGCTGGTTCATCGCCATGCCCAGCGCGCGTTCCGCCGGATCGCAAGTCTCTTGGCAGCCCCAGCCGCAACCGGGGCAGGAGCGCGAACGCGGGCGGCGCGGCCGGCGCGATACCCAGGCGCTGATCGGCGCGGACGGCCTGCCGGCCACGGTGCGCGACACGCGCGGCGGCGAGTTCTTCTATCGGTTCCATTTCGATCTGCATTACATGCCCGTGATCTGGGCGCGCTGGCTGGTGGGGCTGGCGGCGATGGCGATGCTGGTGGCGATCCTCAGCGGCGTGGTGACGCACAAGAAGATCTTCCGCGATTTCTTCACGCTGCGGCGGGGCAAGGGCCAGCGTTCCTGGCTGGACGGGCACAACGCCACCGCCGTGCTGTCGCTGCCGTTCCACCTGATGATCACCTATACCGGGCTGGTCACGCTGATGGCGATGCTGATGCCCTGGGCGGTGGTGGCGAACTATACCGACCCGGACGTGCTGTTCGACCGCTTGTTCCCTTCGGTGGAAGAACCGGTGCGGTCCGGCCGGGCCGCGCCACTGGTCGATCTGACGCGCGTGGTGCGCGATGCAGAGCGGCGCTTCGGCGCGCCGGTCGGCTCGATCCAGGTGCGCGAACCGGGCGATGCGGCGGCGCTGGTCACGGTGCGGCGCGCGTCATCCTCGATGCTGTCGGCGCGCACGCCGTCGCTGACCTATGGCGGCGTCGATGGCCGGCTGGTCTGGCAGTCGCCGTCGCCGGGCGCGGCCAGCCAGACGGCGGGGGTGATGGTTGGCCTCCACGCGGCGCGCTTTGCCGATGATGGCCTGCGCTGGCTCTATTTCCTGTGCGGCATCGGCGGATCGCTGATGGTGGCCAGCGGGCTGGTGCTGTGGACGGTGAAGCGGCGCGAGAAACTGCCCGATCCGGCGCGCCCGCACCTGGGCTTTCGCATCGTCGAATGGCTGAACGTGGCCGTCGTCGGCGGCTTCCCCTTCGCCATCGCGGCGATGCTGTGGGCCAACCGCCTGCTGCCGCTGGCGATGGCGGGCCGCGCCGATTGGGAAGTGCACGCGCTGTTCATCGCCTGGTGCCTGGCGCTGGCGCTGGCCACGGCGCTGCGCGCGGCCAGGGCGTGGACGGTGCTGCTGGCGGCAACGGGCGCGCTGCTGGCGGCGCTCCCTGTCTACAACGCGCTGGCCACCGCGCGCGGATTGCCCACGACGCTGGCGCAGGGCGACATGACGCTGGCCGGGGTGGACCTGGTGTTGCTGGCCTTCGGTCTGGCCTTCCTCGCCACGGCGCGGCGCGTTGGATCGCATCGCCCGGCCGCGAAACCCCGGCGGCGCGCGCGAACCGTGCGTGAGGCGGTGCTGGAGCCTGCTGAATGAGCGTTCTGTGCGTTCTGTGTGCCGTTCTCGCGCTCTTGCTGTTCGGTCTGTCGATGGATCAGCACCACTCGCAGCGCCTTGGCACGCGGCTGTCAGCCGGCCGCAAGCAGGCCTTGCGCCGCGCCGCATGGCTGGCGGTCGGCCTGTGCCTCGTCCTCGCCTTCGCCGCGAAGGGCGCAGTCTATGGCGCGATTTTCTGGCTGGGCGCGCTCAGCTTCGGCGCGGCGCTGGTCTTCCTGGCGCTGAACCTGGCCCCTGCCGGCTGCTCGATCAAACCGCCATCCTAACGCACCACGAAACTATAGCTCCCTTCGCCCCGCTGCCGGTCCGCCCCGGCGGCGTGCCAGCGCAGCAGGTACGTTCCCGCCGGCAGCGCGCGGGGCAGGGTGGCCAGCACGGACCTGTCGCTCACCGTGGTCTGGAAGCCGGTGATCGGCATCGGCTCATGGCCCGCCATGCCGGGCATCGCGGTCATCACCAGGTCGATGCCGGTCAGCGGGGCGACCAGCGGTTCCGAGAAAGTCAGGCTCAGCCGGGTCGGCTTGCTGACCGTCGCCTTGTCGGCCGGGGTGGCGGAAGGCAGGCGGGGCTGGGCCTGGGCGATGCCCGGAATCGCTAGCAGCAGAGCGATCGGGGCAAGGAAAACGCGGCGCATGACAGTCCTTTTTGGAGACATGGTGTGGCCCTGCATAGAACCCGCAACGCAGACGCGAAAGGCGCGTGATGCGTGAACCCGACGAACCGTTTGCGCGCGCTGGCCAGGCCGGGCCGCCGCCGTGTATGGGCCGCTGATGGACGATAGACTCAGCATCGATCGCCGCGCGCTTCTGGCCGGGGGCGGGGCCATGGCGGCCTCTCTGGCGCTGGCGCCGCTGTTTCCCGCCTGGGCGCAAAGCGGCACCGCCGGCGCGGGCGCGGGGACGACCCGGCTTGACATCGCGCGCGGGCATTTTTCCAGCGGCGGGCGTTCGGCGCATCACGCGATCACCGTGAACGGGTCTTCCCCCGGCCCGCTGATCCGCCTGAAGGAAGGCGAGACGGCGCGGCTGGCCGTGGCCAACCGGCTGGGCGAGCAGACATCGATCCACTGGCACGGGCTGCTGGTGCCGTTCCAGATGGATGGCGTGCCCGGCGTGAGCTTTCCGGGCATCGATCCGGGCGAGACGTTCACCTATGAATTCCCGCTGATTCAGTCGGGTACGTACTGGTATCACAGCCATTCGGGCATGCAGGAGGCGATCGGCCTTTATGGCCCGATCGTGATCGACCCGGCGGGGCCGGACCCGATTTCGGCGGACCGCGAACATATCCTGATGCTGGCGGACTGGAGCCCGATCCATCCGCATGAGCAGATGCGCAAGCTCAAGGTCGCGGCCGGCTATTTCAACCGCCAGCGGCAGGACATCGCCGGCCTTCTGGCCGGGCGCGACATGCCGCTCAAGGACCGCCTCGAATGGGCGCGGATGCGCATGGACGCGACCGATATTTCGGACGTGACCGGCGCCACCTATGGCTTCCTTATCAACGGACAGGGCACGGCCGAGAACTGGACCGGCCTGTTCCGCCCCGGCGAGCGCGTGCGCCTGCGCGTGATCAATGCCTCCGCGATGACCAATTTCAACGTCCGCATTCCGGGCCTGGCGATGACGGTGGTCGCCGCCGATGGCCTGCCGGTACAGCCGGTGGAAACCGACGAGTTCCAGATCGCCATCGCCGAAACCTATGACGTGATCGTCACGCCGAGCGAGGACAAGGCCTTTGGCGTGATCGCCGAGGCGCTCGACCGTTCGGGGCAGGTGCGCGGCACGCTGACGCCACGCGCCGGCATGGTCGCGCCGGTCCCGCCGCTGCGCCGTCGCCCGCTGCTGACGATGCGCGACATGGGCATGGACATGGCGGCGATGGACATGGGCCATCATGGCGTGATCGACCTCTCGCAGCCCGCCAGCGCCGCGATGGACGGTCATTCGATGGCGATGCGCGATCCCGCGGTCGCGCCGCAGGTCAGGCTGGGGCCGGGCGTGGCCACGCTTTCGCCCATGCCGGTGGATCGGCTGGCCGACCGGCCGACCGGGCTGGAGGATGTGGAGCACCGCGTGCTGACATATGCGGCGCTGCGCTCGCTCGCGCCCAATCCCGATCGCCGCGCGCCGGGGCGGCAGATCGAGCTTCACCTGACCGCCAACATGGAGCGCTACATGTGGTCGATCGACGGGTCGACGATGGCCGACGGCGCGCAGCCGATCCCGTTCCGGCTGGATGAGCGCGTGCGCGTGACCCTCGTCAACGACACGATGATGCCGCATCCGATCCACTTGCACGGCCACTTTTTCGAACTGGTCTGCGGCGATCCCGGCCACCGGGTGCGCAAGCACACGGTCAACGTGCTGCCCGGCGGCAAAGTCGCGTTCGACCTGACGGCCGATGCGGAAGGCGACTGGGCGTTCCATTGCCACATGCTGCTGCACATGCACGCGGGAATGATGCGCGTGGTGACCGTGCGCCGCGCGGGAGACGAAGCATGAGCCGCGCGCTGCGGGTTGCCGCGCTGCTGGCCACCGCCGCGCTCGCCTTTCCGGCATGGGCGCAGGATGCTGGCCACGAAGCGCATGGCATGGACCGCGCCGGCCATGGCGTTCCTGCCGGCGATATGCCCGGCGATGCGGCGCCGCCGCCGGTGCCGGTGGACCATGCGGCCGACCGCTTTTTCCCGGCCGATCGCATGGCCCGCGCGCGCGCCGCATTGCTTGATGAAGGCCGCTTCACGACCGGTGCGGTGATGATCGACCAGTTGGAGTACCGCGCCGTGTCCGGGCGCGACGGTTATGCCTGGACCGGGACCGCGTGGTACGGCGGCGACATGGACCGGATCGCGTTCGCCAGCGAGGGCGAAGGCGCGTTCGGCCACCGGCCCGAGCGTGCCGAGACGCGGCTGGTCTGGCGCCACGCGCTGGACCCGTGGTGGAATCTGGAAGCCGGGGTGCGCCACGATTTCAGCCCTTCGCCGCAGCGCACTTATGCCACCATCGGGATCGAGGGGCTGGCACCCTACTGGTTCGAAGTGGAAGGGCAGGTGTTCGTCTCCACCCGGGGCGATGTCCACCTGCGGGTGGGCGGCTATCACGATGTCCGGCTGGCCGGGCCGCTGGTGCTCCAGCCCGATGCCGACGTGAATGTGGCGCTGCAGGACGTGCCGGCGCTGGGCATCGGCGCGGGGGTGGAGCGGATCGAGCTGGGCGCGCGGCTGCGCTATGAACTATCGCCGCAGTTCGCGCCCTATCTGGGCATCCATTGGGAGCGCAAGCTGGGCGCAACGGCCGACCATGCCCGCGCGGAAGGAGAGCGCGCCTCGGCCGTGTCCGCAGTGGCCGGCGTGCGCGTCTGGTTCTGAACCTTCGGCGTCAGATGGCGAGACCGATCGCGTGGCCATCGGCATTGGCGTGGAGCGGCGGGCGGGGGGACTTGGCGTCCCCGGCCAGATGCACGTCGATGCCCTGCGCGCGCAAGGGGGCGGCCAGTGCATCGTTGGGGATGCGCGGGGTCGAATAGCTGAACAGCGCGATGTCGGGGACGGTCGTGATCCGGCCCGAGTAGACGTTGCACAAGTCGATCTGGCCTTCGATCAGCGCGCTGTCGCCCGAAGGCTCGACCAGCGTTTCGATGCGGATGCCGCGCTGGGCGATCCGGCGGATGATACCCTGGCGGACCACCAGCGGCTCGTCGATGGCGATTTCCGGCCGAGGCGTGGCGATGATGACCTGATCGAAGATGTCGGCCATCAGGTGCGCGGCGGCATATGTGCCGGCGGTGTGGTCCTGATCGAAGATCATCGCCGTTCCCGGTTGCGGCGGAAAGCCCCGCAGCAGCAGGTCGCTGGTTTCGCGCAGGTTCATCACGAAGCCTTCGTCGTGCCACATCCGGGGCAGCATGTCGGGCCAGAGCGGAGTGGCCCCCGTGGCCAGCACGACCGTATCGGGCGATAGCGCCAGGATCTCGTCCAGCCCGGCGGTCACGCCGAATTGATAGCGCACGCCGGCGCGTGTGCCCTTGACGATCTGATAGTCGTAGATGCTGGAAATCTGTTCGGTGCCGGGCAGGCGCGAAAGCAGTTCGGCCTTGCCGCCATAGCTCTGGCCCGCGCCCAGCACGGTCACGTCATGGCCACGCGCGGCGGCGACCCAGGCGGCTTCCATGCCCGCGATGCCCGCGCCGACGACGACCACGCGCTTGCGCCGCGCGGCGGGCGGGGGTGTCCAGCCGGCTTCGTCGGGTGTGCCGACGCGCGGATTGTTGTCGCAGGCCAGCGCCCGGCTGGTGGCGATCAGGCCCCAGCAGGTATTGCCCGAAACGCACAGCCGCGTTTCATGCTCGTGCGCGGCGAAGGCGTTGTTGGCCCAGGCCGGATCGGCCACCAGCGCGCGGCCCAGTTGCACGAAATCGCCGATGCCTTCTTCCAGCGCCTGTTCCGCCTGCACCGGCTCGACGATGCGGCCCAGCACCGCGACGGGGATGCCGCCCGCCGCCGCGCGCAGGCGCTGCGTCAGCGCGTTGTAGGGCGCGCGCGGGAAATGCATGTCGGGAAGATGGTCTTCCAGCGAGCGGTGATGCGCGCCCTGGGCAAAGGCCAGCGCGTCGATCTCGCCGCACTTGATCACTTCGCGCACGATCCGTTCGGCCAGGTCCACACCGATGCCGCCGCGCACGCCATCGTCGCCGGGCAGCTTGACGGCCAGCAGGAACGGGCCGGCCACGGCGGCGCGGATGGCGGCGATGATGTCGTTCAGGAACCGCAGCCGCCGGTCGAAATCGCCGCCATAGATGTCTTCGCGCCGGTTGGACTGGGGCGACAGGAACTGGTGGATGAGGTGGCCGTGCCCGGCCGAAAGCTCGATCCCCGAAAAGCCTGCCTGCTGCAGGCGCCGCGCGGCGGCCGCGAACTCGTCGACGACGCGCGCGACCTCGTCGGTGGTGAGCGCGTGCGGCATCGTCCAGCTCAGGTCGTCGGGCAGCGCCGATGGGCCAAGCGCGTTGGCGCGTCGGCCGCCCTGGTGCGTGGCGCGGCCGGGGTCCTGCAATTGCCCGATCAGCCGGCAATCCAGGCTTTCCACCGCATCGGCCCAGCGCTTCAGCCCGTCGAGCTGGCTGTCGTCATAGACGCAGACCTTGTTGAATTCGGCGTTCTGGGTGGACAGCGTGGCCAGCGGTTCGGTGATGCTCATCGCGCAGCCGCCGCGCGCGCGATTGGCGTGGTAGTTGATCAGGTTCTGCGTGACCGCCTGCGCCGTGCCGAACCGCGTGGTCATCGATGCGTGCGCCACGCGGTTGCGCAGGCGAATGCCGCCCAGCGCAATGGGCGAGGACAGCAGCGGATAACCGGCAGCGGCGGCGCTGCCGGATTGGCGCGGCGTTGCGTCCGCCGCGGGTGTGCCTACTTCCATGCGCCGAACGTGAACCAGGAGCCGCCGTTCAGGATGACAGGTGCG
>JADLHU010000087.1 GCA_020848655.1 Novosphingobium sp. | reverse complement strand
GATGCGCACGCGGGTGTAGCCCGCCTTCTGCCACTCGGCCAGTTCCCTGCGGTATTCGCCCTTGCGCCCGCGCACCACCGGAGCCAGCAGGAACAATCGCGTGCCTTCGGGCAGCGTCATCACCCGGTCGACCATCTGGCTCACCGTCTGCGCGCTGATCGGCAGGCCGGTGGCCGGCGAATAGGGCACGCCGACGCGCGCCCACAGCAGGCGCATGTAATCGTAGATCTCGGTCACCGTGGCGACGGTGGAGCGCGGGTTGCGGCTGGTGGTCTTCTGCTCGATCGAGATGGCGGGGGACAGCCCGTCGATATGCTCGACATCGGGCTTCTGCATCATCTCGAGGAACTGGCGCGCATAGGCGGACAGCGATTCCACATAGCGCCGCTGCCCTTCGGCATAGATCGTGTCGAAGGCCAGGCTGGACTTGCCCGAGCCGGACAGCCCGGTGATGACGATCAGCTTGTCGCGCGGCAGCGCAACGTCGATGCCCTTGAGGTTATGCTCGCGCGCACCGCGCACCGTAATATGCGTGAGACTCATGCACGGCGGTGTTCCAGATTTGTTCGATTCTGGCAAGGGCCGGCGCGGTGGAGCGGATCGGCAAGGCGCCTGCCCCCGCCGCGCGCGTTGCGCGCATTGCGAAAAACCCGGTGGTCACAAGGACCACCGGGCTGTTCCGCCTGAATGGGACAGGCGTGGTATTCGTGTCTTTTACGCTTAGCGCAGCAGCGACAGCACGTTCTGCTGGCTCTGGTTGGCCTGCGAAAGCATCGCCGTCGACGCCTGGCTCAGGATCTGGGCCTTGGCGAGCGCGGTCGTTTCCGCCGAATAATCGGTGTCCTCGATGCGCGAACGTGCGTCCGACAGGTTGGTGACGTTGCTGGTCAGGTTGTTGACGGCCGATTCCAGGCGGCTCTGCCCGGCGCCGAGCGAAGCGCGCGTGGCGTTGACCGACTTCAGGGCGTCATCGACGTTGGTGATCGTCGTGCCGGCGTTGGCGATCGAGGTAACGTCGAGCGCAGCGGCGGTCAGCTTGGTGCCGTCGATGCCGTCGATGGTCAGGTCGATCGTGTCGGCAGCCTGCGCGCCGGCCTGGACCGTGATCGTCACGTCGGTGGCCGCGACTTTGCTGAACAGCGTCACGCCGTTGAACTTGGTGTTGGTCAGAACGTCGTCGATCTGCGCCTGGAGCTGCGTGACTTCGCCCTGCAGGTTGGTGCGGTCGTCGGCGCTGTAGGTGCCCGACTTCGACTGCACGGCCAGTTCGCGAACGCGCTGGAGCATGTTGGTGACTTCGTTCAGGCCACCGTCGGCGGTCTGGGCCAGCGCGATGCCGTCGTTGGCGTTGCGGATCGCCTGGCTCATGCCACGCACCTGCGAGGTCATCGAGGTGGCGATGGCGAGGCCCGCCGCGTCGTCCTTGGCGCTGTTGATGCGCTTGCCGGTCGACAGGCGCTCCATCGCGCTGCCGAGGGCCTTGCTGGCCGAAGTTGAAGCGTTGGCCGCCTTGATGGCACTGATGTTGGTGTTGATAACCGCCATGTTAAACTCCCGTTTGTAGTCCCGAATTGAAGGGAGCCGTCCGACCCATCCGGGCGGCTGCCAAAGGGATAGAGCGACCGCCGGCGAGAAAATTTAAGGGCCGCCGTTCCGCCGAATTTCCGTGGATTTGCAAGCACTCGCGCGCGTTGTGCGCGCATCTTTCCGATACCGCGCGCGTGCTAGGTAAATGTACCTAGCCTTAAATTACCGGTTCGTTTGCCGTTAACGCGCAAAAGGGTTTCGGAACAGGGTTAACACGGGGCTAACGAACCATGAGTGGATTGGACTTCGGCGAAACGGTCGCACGAAATCATGCACCGCTCGTCTACCGGGCAAGCGCCATCGCCGACGCCCACGGGCAGGACGGCGTCCAGCTTCGCGATGCGTCCGACCGCTCCCCGCCGCCACCGCGCACCCGCATCGTCAGCCTGGCCCGCGCCGCCGAAAGCGCGGTCCTGCGCGACGGCACCGACCGGCTGACGCTGTGCTACCACGACGGCGCCAGCGAAGCCTCGCTTGCCGCGCTGCTGGCCTGCATGGCCCGCCCCGGCGCACCCATCGCCGCCGATCCCGAAAGCCTGTCCGTGCTGGCGCTGGCGCAGCGTCTGGCCACCAGCGAGATCCCCGTCCTGATCAACGGCCCGACCGGCACCGGCAAGGAAGTGCTCAGCCGCTTCATCCACGAGCACAGCCCGCGCGCCGATGGCCCGTTCATCGCGGTCAACTGCGCGGCGATGCCCGAAGCCATGCTGGAAGCGCTGCTGTTCGGCCACCAGAAGGGCGCCTTCACCGGCGCGACCCACGCCAACGAGGGCTTCTTCCGCGCCGCTGACGGCGGCACGCTTCTGCTCGACGAAGTGGCCGAGATGCCGATCGGCCTCCAGGCCAAGCTGCTGCGCGCGCTGCAGGAAGGCGAAGTCGTGCCGATCGGTTCGACCCAGCCGATCAAGGTGGACGTGCGCATCATCGCCTGCGCCAACCGCGATCTGCCCACCGAAGTGGCCGAGGGCCGCTTCCGCGCCGACCTTTACTATCGCCTCAACGTCTTCCCGCTGGCGCTGCGTCCGCTGCGCGAGCGCCCGGAAGACATCGCGCCGCTGGCGTTCGCCCTGGCGCTGCGCCACACCCCTGCCAGCCGCCAGACGCCCTGGCTGTCCGACGCGGCGCTGACCATGCTCAAGCTGCACGGCTGGCCGGGCAACGTCAGAGAACTGGAAAACGTCGTTCGCCGCGCGCTGCTGCTGGCCGAAGGCCAGTCGATGATCGGCGCCGAACACATCGCGTTCGACAGCCCGGCCCGCCTGGTTTCGGCGGAACCGGTCCGCGCCGTGGCGCCCGAAGCGCCGTCCGCGCCGGGCCGCAAGCTGTCCAATATCGTCCAGATTTCCGAAGCCCGCGCGATCATGGAAACGCTGGAGGCCTGCGGCGGCAGCCGCGTTGCCGCCGCGCGCCAACTGGGGATTTCGGAACGCACGCTGCGCTATCGCCTCGCCTCGTTCCGTGAGGCCGGGCTGGCAGTGGCCGGAGGCTCACGATGAACCCGATCAACGGCAGTACCGGCGCCGCCGGCATCCAGCAGATCATCGCGCTGCGCCAGCAGATCATCGATCGCTCGCAACTGCTCCAGCAGATCCACGCGCCCCAGCCGGGCGCGGCGGAGGCGGCCGGCGCCAGCGGCGATCCCGCCGGCGGCTTCGCCACCGCGCTGAAATCGGCGCTCGATGGGGTCAGTGCCACGCAGAACAAGGCGGAAGCGCTGACCGACGCCTATCAGCGTGGCGAAGTGACCGATGTCGCCAAGGTGATGCTGGCCCGCCAGGAAGCCGGCGTCGCCTTCGAGGCCACGCTGCAGGTCCGCAACCGCCTGCTGAACGCCTACCAGGATATCATGCGGATGGGGGTTTGATAGATGAGCGAGCTTGTCCCCGCACCCTTCCCGGCGCCAGCGCCTTCGCTGCTTTCGCCGTTGACCGATCCCGCCGGCGGCAGCCCGCTGACCCGGCTGCGCAGCTTTGCCGCGCAAGGCCCGGTGCGCAAGATGCTGCCGGTGTTCCTTGGCGTCGCCGCGCTGGGCGCGGTGGGGCTGACTTATGCCACGATCGCGCCCGCCCCGCAGCGCGTGCTCTATTCCGAACTCAACGACACCGAACGCGCCGGCGTGGTCGATGCGCTCGACAAAGCGGCGATTCCTTACAAGATCAACAACGAAACCGGCGCGCTGACCGTCAATGAGGACGATCTCTACCGCGCCCGCATGACCGTGGCATCGAACGGCGCGGTGGCGACTCCGCAGACCGGGGCCGACATGCTCGACAGCCTGCCGATGGGCGCCAGCCGCGCCATGGAAGGTGAACGCCTGCGCGCCGCCCGCGAACGCGACCTGACGCTGACGATCAAGGAGATCGACGGCGTCGAAGCCGTTCGCGTCCATCTGGCGGAAGGCGAAAAATCGGTCTTCGTGCGCGAAAACCTGCCGCCATCGGCCTCGGTCATGGTGCGCCTGGCGCGCGGCCGGCAGCTTTCCGACAGCCAGGTTTCGGCGATCGTCAACCTCGTCGCCGGATCGGTGCCGGGGCTTTCGCCCGATGCGGTGCGCGTCGCCGATCAGCACGGCCGCCTGCTGTCGCAGAAGAACAGCGCCGACAGCGACCGGCTGGACCTGCAATCGCGCATGGAAGAAAAGCTGCGCACGCAAGTGTCCCAATTGCTCACGCCCATCCTGGGCGACGGCAATTTCACCAGCGAGATCCAGGTCGACCTCGACATGGACCAGGTGACTTCGGCGCGCGAAAGCTATGACAAGAATGGCGTGGTGCGCAGCGAAACGCAGCAGCAATCGCAATCAAGCGGCGCCGCGCAGGCCGTTGGCGTGCCGGGCGTCCTGTCCAACACGCCGCCGCCGCCGACCACCGCCCAGCCCGGCCCGCCGCAGGGCACCCCCACCGCAGCGCCCGGCGCCGCGCCGCAGGTCAACGGCGAATCGAGCACCAGCCGCACCTATGAACTGGGCCGCGAAGTGGCCGTGTCCAATTCCTCGCCCGGCCGGCTGAAGCGCATTTCGGTGGCCGTGGCGATCAGCGCCAAGGCGATGAAGGATGCCAAGGCCGCCGGCACCGACCAGATCAAGCAACTGGTCAGCGCTGCCGTGGGTGCCGATGCCCAGCGCGGCGACCAGATCGCCGTGATCACCCGCAATTTCGAGCCGCTGTCCGATCAAGCCGTGCCGTTCTACGAAACGCCGTGGTTCGCCACGGTGCTGCGCAACGCCGTGGCGCTGATCGCGGTGCTGATGGTGCTGCTGCTGGGGGTGCGCCCGCTCATCAAGGCGCTGCGCCGCGACCCCGCCCAGCCCGCCATCGCCGCCGATGGCGATACGGAGGCCGGCGATGGTCCCGATGGTGCCGATGGTGCCGCTGCGGCCAGTGGCGCGGCTGCGCTGCCGGCCGGCCCGGTCGGCGCCGCGGTCGATACCGCGCTGCTTTCGCAGCAGGTCGGCCTTGCCCAGCGTCTGGTCCAGGAAAAGCCCCATAGCGCGGTCGCCGCGCTGCGCGAGATGCTTAACGACCAGCCCGAACCGGAGGTATCCCAATGAACGCGGCTGTTGCTACCATGGACGAAGCCGAACGCGCGGCCGTGATGGTCATGCTTCTGGAAGACGATCAGGCCGCGCAGATCCTGTCGCAGTTGGAACCGCGCGAACTGCGCCTGCTGGGCGAAAAGATGTGCGCGCTGGGCGCGATCGGTCCCGAAGTGATCGCGCACGCGATTACCGCCTTTGTCGAAAAGACCGAGAAGCTGGGCCTTGTCGCGCATGATCGCGTTGGCCAGGTGCGATCGATGATGACGCGCGCGGTGGGCGAGGTGAAGGCCGATAACCTGATGCAGCGCATCCTGCCCGACCAGCCGGCGGCATCGCCGCTGGAACTGGCGCGCTGGCTGACGCCGCAGGCGCTTTCCCCGCTTATCAAGGGCGAACATCCGCAGGCCATCGCGGTGCTGCTGGTGCAGCTCGATCCCGAAGTGGCCGCCGAAGTGCTGCATACGCTGCCCACCGAAACCCAGCCCGAAGTCGTCCACCGCATCGCCACGCTTGGCCCGGTTTCGCCCGATGCCATCGCCATGCTGGAAGAACTGCTGACGCGCCGCATCGGCGAATGCCACGGCCAGGCCGCGCTTTCCATTGGCGGTCCGCGCGAAGCGGCCGAAATCATCAACAATTCGGGCAAGGCCATGGAAAAGCGGGTGATGCCCGAAATCGCCCGCATGGACAAAGCCCTGGCGCGCGAGATCGAGAACGAGATGTTCAAGTTCGAGCATCTTTTCGCGCTCGACGCCCAGTCGATGGGCGCGCTGCTGCGCGAAGTGGACAGCGATACGCTGATCGACGCGCTGAAGGGCATCGCCGAAGAGGAACGCGACAATTTCTTCCGCGCCATGTCGAGCCGCGCCGCCGATGGCGTGCGCGACGAGATCGCGGCGCGCGGCCGGGTCAAGCTGGCCGATGTGGTCGCCGCGCAGAAGCAGATGGTCACCGCCGCGCGGCGCCTTGCCGCCGATGGCGTGATCGCCTTCGGTTCGTCGGGCGATGACGAATATGTCTGAAGGCATGACCGACAGGGGCACGTTCGGGGCCGGTGCGTTTACCGCCGGCGCGTTCCAGCCGCGCGGCTTCGACACGGGCGGATCGGGCGGCTTTCGCTCCGACATGCGCTTTTGCGCGCTTGCCACGCCGGCCCCGCACGCCGAGCCGGAGCTCTTGCCCGAACCCGAAGACCCGGTGGCGATCGCGTTCAGCGAAGGCTTTGCCGCCGGCTATGGCGAGGCGCAGGAACAGGCGGCCGAGCAGGCTCGCCTCGACGAGGCCGCGCGCGAGGGACTGACGCTGTCGTTCGCGCGGCTCGACCGGGACCTGGGCGAGGAACTGCGCCTGCGCCTGCGCGATACCGTGGCCGCGCTGTGCGAAGCGGCGCTCGCCCCGCTCGCCATGGATGAAGACGCGCTGACGCGCCGCATCGAGCGCGCGGTGGCCATGCTGTCGCGCGCCGACGACGATCGCGTGATCCGCCTGCACCCCGATGACCTGGCGCTGGTCGCGCCCCGGCTTTGCGCCGAGTGGCAGGTCGTGCCCGATCCCGCGCTGGAGCGCGGCGCCTTGCGCGTCGAAACATCCGCCGGCGGCGTGGAGGACGGCCCCGACCAGTGGCGCCGCGCCATTGCCGAGGCGCTGCACCAGTGCTGAAGCTGTTCGACCCGATCCTGAGCGATCTTGCAGCCGAACCGCTGTCGCTGGCCCCGCGCCGCTATGGGCTGGTGGCGGCTTGCGACAACGGCCTGCTCGAAGTCAGCGGCCTGTCCGTGCCGGTCGGTTCCCTGTGCCGCGTCGCGCATGGCCGCAACGAAACGCTGTCCGCCGAAGTCATCGGCTTTCGCAACGGCCGCACGCTGATGATGCTGCTGGGCGATTCGGTGATGCTGCGCCCCGGCGCGCGCGTCCGCCCCGAAGGGCGGCCCGGCCTGCTGCCGGTGGGCGAGGCCTTCCTGGGCCGCGCCGTCGATGGCGAAGGCCTGCCGATCGATCGCGGCGGCCCGATTCACGCGCGCAGCGACTGGCCTTCGGGCGGCATCCGCACCAGCGCGCTCGATCGCAGCCCGGTGCGCGAAAGTTTCGACACCGGCATCCGCGCGCTCAACGCATTGACCACGTTCGGCATCGGCCAGCGCATCGGCATCATGGCGGGGTCTGGCGTCGGCAAATCGGTGCTGCTCGACATGATCGCGCATGGCGCCGAAGCCGAGATCGTCGTCGTCGGCCTGATCGGCGAACGCGCGCGCGAGGTTTCCGATTTCGTCGAGCGGCACATGAACGAGGCCAAGCGCGAACGCACCGTCGTCGTTGCCGTGCCCGCCGATCATGCCCCCAACCTGCGCCTGCGCGGCGCGATGCTGGCCACGTCCATCGCCGAGCATTTCCGCGCGCAGGGCAAGCGTGTGCTGCTGATCATGGACAGCCTGACCCGCGTGGCCCACGCCGCGCGCGAAATCGGCCTGCTGCTGGGCGAACCCGGCGCGGCGCGCGGCTATCCACCTTCAGCGCTGGCCGCGATCACCAAGCTGGTCGAACGCGCCGGCAATTCGGCGGCGAGCGGCGGCTCGATCACCGGGCTTTACACGGTGCTGGCCGATGGCGACAATCAGGACGACCCGGTCGTCGATACCGCCCGCTCGATCCTCGACGGCCACATAGTGCTGTCGCGCGATCTGGCCCAGCGCGGCCAGTATCCGGCTATCGACATCGCCGCCTCGCTCAGCCGCGTGATGAACGACATCGTGCCCGCGCAGCACCAGCATCTGGCGCGCGAATTCCGCGCGCTCATCGCCAATTACGAAGCCAACCGCGATCTCGTGCTGATGGGCGCCTATCGCGCCGGGGCCGATCCCAGGCTGGACCGCGCCATCACCATGCACGAAAGGCTGGTGGAATTCCTATGCCAGGGCCAGCGCGATGTCGTGCGCCTGCCGCAAAGCACCGCCCAGCTTGCCGCGCTGCTCGGCCCGGACGGCTGAAGGCTGACCGATGAAAGCGGAACGCACCCGCCTGAAACGCCTGCAACGGCTGGAGCGCGTGCGCGACATCGCCAAGCAGACCGCCGCCGCCGAAGCCGCGCAGGCCGAAAGCACGCTGGCGCAGCTTGAAGCGCTGGCCGATCGCACCCGCCAGCTTGCCGCCGATTACGCATCGCGGGGCGGCGCGGCCGATGGCGCCGCGCTGCGCCAGCTCAGCAGCTTCGCGGGCGGCCTGCAGAAAATCCATGCCACGACGACCAGCGACGCGGATCGCGCGCGGTTGTTCGCGGACGGCAAGATGGCCGCGCTGGCCGCTGCCGAGCGCCGCCGCGCCGCCGTTGGCGATCGCGCCGACAAGCAGGCGCGGGTCATTGCCGAAGGGCGGGAATCCCCTGCCCTCGGCACGCGAAAGGGATTTGGCACGGGTCTTGAATAACATCGCGTATAGTTAACGCGAGGACTCGTCGCCCATGATCCAGTCTGCTTCCCAGCCTGCCCCCCAGTCTGCCAGTGTCACGCTCCCGTTGGGCGTCGCAGCGCAGGCCGGCCAGGCCGAGGATGCCGCAAACGCGGGCGATTTCGCACTTCTTCTCGCCTCCACCCTCACCGGTGAAGGCACGTCCGTCGCTCCTCCCGGCGGCCAGGCAGACCCCATCCTGCCTGCGGATGCCGTTGCCGGCCGGCAAACGGGCGGCAAGGTTGCCGGCAAGATCTTGCCGGGCCAGTTGCCGGTCCCCTTGCCGGTTGCCGGCTTGCTGGTTCCGCAAGCGGCGGAAACGCCGGCCGACGACGAAACCGCCCCAAGCACTGAAACTCCCGAAACTGCCGAGACTTCCGAAACTCCCATCCCGCTTCTCTCCGCCACGATCGTTCTGGCACCGGTAACGCTGCCCACGATCACGCCCGTCGATACCGGCGCCACCGAAGACAGCGCGAAAAGCGCCGCCGCCGCTCCGGTCACGGCCCCGCTCAAGACGATCCCCGCCGACAAGCCTGCTCCCGAACAGGCCCCGGTCGAAATGGCGACCGCCCAGCCCAAACCCGAAAGCGCTGCGGCGCTGGTCGCCAAGCTGACCGTGGCGCTGCCCGAAACGCAGCGTCTGGTTCAGTCCGCCACATCTGGCGAAACCGCGCTGCCCGACGATGCCGCCCCGCAGCCAGCCTCACAGACCGTTGCGCAGCCCACCCTGGCCGCAGCGGCCAGCACCCTCAGGGTCGCCGCCGCGCCGGCACGGACAGCCGCCTCGCGCGCCGCCAGGGCCCCGGCCACGCAAACCGCCGTCCAATCCACCGAGACCGCTGGCCAGACCGCCAGCGCATCCGTTTCCACCGCCGACGCACTGCGCCAGCGCCCGGCGCAGGCCGGCGATGTCGCGCCTGCCCAGACGCCCGCTGCGCCCTCCGCACCAGCCATCGCCGCGCGCGCCGCGATGGCCAGCGCCGATGCCCCCGTCGCCGATGGCGGCGCGCCCGTGGCGTCCGAACTTCAGCCGCTGATCGCGCTGCGCGATGCCGCCGCCACGCAATCCGCCCCCGGCGCCGGCCCCGCCGCACCGGCCGCACTGGCCGAACGCGGCCACGATTTCGCCGCGCTGGTCGATCGGCTGGTCGAGGCGCGCGACGCGGCGATGCCGCAGACGGTTCGCGCCGCGATCAACCATGCGGAATTCGGCCAGGTTTCGCTGCGTTTCGATCAGGGCGACAGCGGCCTGACCGTGGCGATGACCAGCGCCGATCCCGATTTCGCCCGTGCCGTGCAGGCCGCCGCGCCCGCCAGCCAGACCGCGACGACGGCAGACAATGGCAGCAGCAGCCAGCGCCACGATGGCCACGGCCAGCAATCCGCCGGCACCGCTTCGGGCCAGGCGCAATCGCAGTCTTCGACGCGCGACGGCCAATCGGCCCAGGCGCGCGATGACGCGGCCCGCACCGCAGCCACTGGCCGCCGCGCCACGGCGGACGAAGGCGAACAGCCCGGCACCGCCCGCGACGGCATCTACGCCTGACGCCCCCTGCCCCCACTTTGCCGCACCTAGAGGATAGACGATGAGCAGCGACAAACCCGAAACCGAAGCCAAGCCGAAGAAGGGCAAGGGCATGCTGGTGAAACTGATCGCCGGAATCGCCCTGATCGGCGCTGGCGGCGGCGGCGTGTTCGGCCTGATCCAGGCGGGCGTGATCGGCGGCGGCGGGCACGAGGCCAAGGAAGACAACAACCCGAAGCTGGTCCGCAAGGGCGAGGAAGATCCCTTTGCCCCCAAGGCCGCCGGCGAGAAGGAAGGCGAAGGCCTGCCCGAAGTCGATGGCGAGGGCGGCAGCGCCTATCGCACGTCGTACTACAGCTTTGCCGAGGACTTCACCTCGAACCTCAGGAACTCCGACGCGCTGGTCCAGGTCAGCCTGGCCGCATCGACCCACCGCGACGGACGCGTGCTGATGTGGATCAAGAAGCATGAACTGGCGATCCGCTCGGGCATGCTGACCGTTCTTGCCGATACGCCCGAAGAAGACGTCTACACGCTTGAAGGCAAGGTCCGCCTCCAGAAGCGCCTGACAGCCGCGATCAACCATGTCCTCGTCCAGAACGAAGGCTTCGGCGGCATCGACAACGTCTACTTCAAGACCTTCATCATCCAGTAAGGACGCAGATGAAGCCAGAGCGCGCCTTGATTGCCGAACGCCCCCTCGCCCAGCACTGCGCGGAGCTGCTTGCCCGTGGCAATGCCGCACCCGAGGACTTGCTGCCTTCGCTGGCGAAGCTGGGCGACCGCCTGACGCGCGCGCTGTCGGGCGCGCTGGCTCCGCTGTGCGGCGGCGACGCCCCCGTAGTGCGCTGCGCCGCGCCGCGCGAATGCACGATGGCCGAACTCACCGCCACGATCGCGCCGCTGGCCGCCAACTGCCTGATGGCCGCCGGTGCGCACGAAGCGCCGCTGCTGGCCTCGCTCGAAGCCGCCGCCGTGCTGCGCATCGTCGATCGCGCTTTCGGCGGCCGGGGCGATGCGCGCTCGCCGCTGCCCGAGGAATTCCCGCTTTCCGCCCAGTTGATGATCGGCCGCCTGGAAAGCCTGGTCGCCGCCGCGCTGGGCAAGGCGTTGGCCGCGACGCTGGGCGCCGACGAGCCGGTCACCGTGCAGCCGCTGCGCCGCGACGGCAGCCTGGCCGTGCTTTCTCCATTCGCCGGCAGCGAGGCGCTGTCGGTTCTCACGCTCGACATCGAGGAAGCCGGCCAGACGCCGTGGCAGGTGACACTGGCCCTGCCGCGCGCCACGCTGGCCGCGCTGCTTGGCGTTGCCGACCGCGCCCCGGGCCGCAAGGCCGGGCACAGCGCGCCGCAGCATCCCACCGACGAGCCGTTCGCCGACCTGCCGCTGGCGGTCAGCGCGGTGCTGGTCGACATGAGCATCGCGTTTTCCACGCTTTCGGCGCTGCAACCGGGGCAGATCCTGCCCGTCGCGGTCGCGCGCAGCATCCCCCTCAAGGTCGGTGGCAAGACCATCGCGCACGGCACGATCGGCGCGATGGACGATCGCGTCGCCGTCCAGATCACCCAGGCATTTTAGCGGTCACGCAAGAAGGGACATTTGCATATGACCATCCATCCCCGCGGCTTCGATTTCCTCAAGGATGTCGACGTGCGCCTTTCGGTCGAACTTGGCCGCACCGACATGAAGCTGAAGGACGTGTTGTCGCTTGGCGAGGAAAGCGTGGTCGTGCTCGACCGGCTGACCGACGAACTGCTTGACGTGATGGTCAACGGCAAGGCGATCGCCAAGGGCGAGATCGTGGCCCAGGGCAACCGCTTCGGCCTGCGCATCGTCGAACTGCTCGGCTCAAGCCAGCCGGGCGCCGATCTGCCCGCCGGGGACATCGCCTGATGGCCTGGTACATCATCAAGCTGCTGATCCTGCTGCCGGTGATCGCCGGCCTGGCCTGGGGCAGCCTGAAACTGCTTCAGAAGCTGCAAGAACGCCAGACCGCAGCCTCCGGTACCAAGTCGGTGCGGATCGTGGAAACGACGATGCTGTCGCCCACGCTGAAACTGGCGGTGATCGAATTCCACGGACGGGAAATCCTCGTCTCCGCCTCGCGCAACGGGCTGACCCGCCTGGCCGAGGCGCCGGCCCGCGCGCCCGCGCCCATGCCCGCCATGCTTGATGGAGGCGCGGCATGATGCGCCGGATCGGTGCGGCCACGGCCGCGCTTGCCGCCCTGCTGACCCCGATCGCCGCGCAGGCGCAATCGGCCATTCCGGGCGCGATGGACCGCGCGTTCAGTTCGATGAACGGCGGCCAGCCCAGCGGCATGACCATGTCACTCCAGCTCCTGCTGATCATGGGGCTGCTGACGATCCTGCCCAGCCTGGTCCTGATGATGACCAGCTTCACGCGCATCCTTGTGGTGCTGGCGATCCTGCGCCAGGCGATCGGCCTGCAACAGTCGCCGCCCAACCAGGTGCTGATCGGGCTGTCGCTGTTCCTGTCGCTGTTCGTCATGGCGCCGACGCTGGACAAGGTGAACGCGAACGCCATCGCGCCCTATTCCGCGGGCACCATCAACGCCGAACAGGCGATCGCGGCCGGCGGACTGGAATTCCACGCCTTCATGATCCGCCAGACGCGCGAGCACGATCTGGCGATGTTCGCGGAAATGGCCAAGGCGCCGAAGTTCGAGCGCAGCCAGGACGTTCCCTTCTCGATCCTGCTGCCGGCCTTCGTGACCAGCGAACTGAAAACCGCGTTCCAGATCGGCTTCATGCTGTTCCTGCCGTTCCTGGTGATCGATCTTGTCGTCTCCTCGGTGCTGATGTCGCTGGGCATGATGATGATGAGCCCGACCATCGTCTCGCTGCCCTTCAAGCTGCTGCTTTTCGTCCTTGTCGATGGCTGGGCGCTCCTCATGGGGTCGCTGGCTTCGAGCTTCGGATAGCCTCTCCATGGAAGACTCCCTCTCCCTCCTCGCGCTGGCTGACCGCATGCTGTGGGTGACCGCGCTGGTCGCCGCTCCGGTGCTGCTCGCCTCGCTGGCCATCGGGCTTGTCGTCGGCATCATCCAGGCGGCCACTTCGGTGAACGAGCAGACGCTCACGTTCGTGCCCAAGCTGGCGATCACGGCCGTGGTGCTGGTGTTCTTCGGCGCATCGATGATGGCGCTGGTGGGCGATTTCACCCAGGAAATCTTCGATCAGATCGCGCAGGTCTCGCGGTGATCCAGCTCGACTTCGGCTTCGGAGCGCTGGAGGCCGAATTCTGGCGCATCCTGTTCGCCATGACCCGGATCGGCGCGGCGATGCTGGCCGCGCCGCTGTTCGGGGCGGGCAGCGTGCCGCCGCAACTGCGCGTGATCCTGGCCGGCGCCATCGCGGTCATGGTCTGCGCCTGGACGCCGCTGGCCGCGCCGCCCGCGCTGTTCTCGGCGATGGGGCTGCTGATGGTGGCGGGCGAGATCCTCGTCGGGCTGTCGCTCGGCTTCGTGCTGCAACTCTCGTTCGCCGCGCCGATCATCGCCGCCGAAGTCATTGGCGGGGCGATGGGCATGAGCATGGCAACTTCGGTCGATCCCAACAGCGGCACGGCATCGCCGGCGCTGGGCCAGTACTTCACCGTGGTGCTGACGGTGATCTTCCTGGCGCTGGGCGGCCACTTGCAATGGATCGGCCTGCTGATTGAAAGCTACAGCGTGTTCCCGCCCGGCCAGACCTGGCTCGGCGCCGAAAAGCTGGCTGAAATCGCGGGCTTCGCCACCACGATGTTCCTGACCGCCGTCGCCATTGCGCTGCCCGTCACGCTGGTGCTGCTGGTGGTGCAGGTCGTCACCGGCGTGCTCAGCCGCTCGGCCCCGGCGCTCAACCTCTTCGCGCTGGGCCTGCCGGCGGGCGTCATCGCCGGCATCGCCGCGCTGATCGTCTCCGCGCCGCTGCTGACCGACCAGTTGACCGACTTGTCCACCAATGCCCTTGGCGAAGTGCGGAGCGTGCTGGTCCGATGAGCGAGCAGGCCGGCGAAAAGAGTTTCGCCCCAACCCAGAAACGCCTTCAGGATGCCGCCCGCAAGGGCGATGTCCTGCGCTCACGCGAACTGGCCACCGCCGCCGTCATGGCGGTGGGCGCGGCCTGGCTGAAGTTCGCCGGGCCGTGGCTGCTGGGCGATCTCAGCGATGCGCTGCGCGCCGGCTTCATCTGGGATCGCGGCGCGATCGACAGCTTCGACCCCGGCCGGCTGATGGTCTACCTGCTCGGGCTGGCGCTGCCGCCGGTGCTGGTGCTGGGCGTGGTGGTCATGGCCTCCTCGCTCGCCTCGCAGCTTGGCTTCGGCGAAGGCCGCTGGGTGGGTGAAAACCTGATGCCCAAGGCATCGCGCATCAATCCGATGTCGGGGCTGAAGCGCATGTTCGGCGCATCGGGCTGGATCGAAATGGGCAAGGGCCTGGCCAAGGTCGGCCTGCTTGGCACGATTGCCTGGGTCTGGGGCCGCAAACACCTGATGGAGATGCTGGCGCTGGGCCGGGGCGATCTGCACGATCAACTGGCCTTCGGCTGGGACGCGATCACATCGCTGCTGTTCGCGCTGACCGGCGGACTGCTGGTGATCGCGCTGATCGACTTCCCGATCCAGTGGCTGCGCCGCTCGCTGCGCCTGAAGATGACGATGCAGGAAATGCGCGACGAGCACAAGGAAAGCGAAGGCTCGCCCGAGCGCAAGGGCGCGATCCGCCAGCGCCAGCGCCAGATCGCCATGGGCGGCGTCGCCCAGGCAATGCGCGAGGCGCAGTTCGTGGTCACGAACCCGACGCACTTCTCGGTCGCCATGGCCTATGATCCCGACAAGGCATCGGCGCCGATCGTGCTGGCCAAGGGGCGCGGCGAAAAGGCGCTGGCGATGCGCGAACTGGCCGCCGAACTGAACCTGCCGGTGCTGGAATTCCCGGCGCTGGCCCGCTCGCTCTACTTCACCACGCGCGAACGCCAGATGATCCGCGAGGAACTTTACGTCGCGGTGGCCTCGGTCCTCGCCTTCGTGTTCTCGCTCAAGCGCGGCGAGAAGATCGCACGGCCCGAGATCGAGGTGCCGGTAACGCTGCGCTTCGACGCGGAAGGCCGCCTCGATCCGGCCGCAAGCGCTTAATCGGCAGCGCAAGGCGCCGTCCTAGAAACCATGGCCACGACATCCACCACCAGCGCGACGACCTCCGCCACTTCATCGCTGGTCACGGCGCTGGGCGGCGGCAGCGGCGTCGACATGACCGCGCTGGCCAACAGCCTGGCCGTGGCGCAGTTCGCCGGCCGCACCGACCAGATCTCCACCAAGTCGGACAAGCTCGACAAGCAGATTTCGGCGGCGTCCAACCTCAAGAGCATGCTGCTCAGCCTGTCGACCTCGCTGGGCGAGCGCGTGCGCACGGGCGATCTTTCGCCGCAGCCCAAGATCGGCAACGCATCGGTCGCCAGCGCGGCGCTTTCGGGATCGACGCTGCCCAAGGGCAGCTATTCGCTGGAAGTGAGCGCGCTCGCCACGTCGCAGGCGCTGGCCAGCCCAGCCTATGCCGCTGCCACCAGCACGGTCGGCGCGGGCACACTGACGCTGCGCTTCGGCACCGTCGCGGGCACGTCCTTCACCGAGGACACCGCCCATGCAGCGGTGGACATCACCGTGCCCACCGGCGCCACGCTGGCCGATGTCGCCAGCGCGATCAACGCCAAGAACGCCGGCGTCACCGCCTATGTCGCCAACACCACCGACGGCGCCAAGCTGGTGCTGAAGGGCGCGGAAGGCGCCGCCAACGGCTTCGCCCTGGAAGCGACCGAAACGGTCGGCGAGGAAGGCCTGGCCAATCTGGCCTGGACGCCCGCCGGCGCGGCCAACCGCCTGCTGGCCACCGCCGGCAACGCCAGCGTCAAGATCGATGGCCTGTCGGTCAACGCCACCGGCAACACCGTGACCGACGCCATTCCCGGCGTCACCCTGACGCTGACCGGCACCAACAGCGGCGCGCCGACGCAGATCAGCTTCAGCAACCCGGCCACCCAGATCACCACGGTGATGCAGGATCTGGTCAGCGCGCTCAACGAAGTCGTCAGCGAATTGCAGACGGCGACCGATTCCAAGACCGGCGATCTGGCGCGCGATAGCGGCGCGCTGGCGCTCAAGCGTTCGCTGGGCGCGCTGACCACCACGATCATCATGCCCAGCGCCGCCGACGGCACGCCGCGCACGCTGGCGGACCTGGGCCTGTCGATCCAGCGCGACGGCACGTTCTCGCTCAACACCACGCGCCTCAACGCGACGATGACGAGCGCGCCCGAAGCCGCCTCGGCGATGTTCACCAACGGGCTTTACGGCGTTTTCGCCACGATCGACGGGATTTCGCGCGCCGCGAGCACCGCCAGCAATCCCGGTTCGCTGGCCGGTTCGCTGGCGCGTTACACCACGCAGAAGACCAAGCTGACCGAAGACAAGGCCACGCTGGCCGCCAAGCAGGAAACGCTGCGCCAGCAACTGGTGGCGCGCTTCGCCGTGACCGACACGCGAGTCGGCAATTCCAAGTCGACGCTGAGCTTTCTTCAGAACCAGATCGACGCCTGGAACAGCAAAAGCAACTAAGGGAGACGTAAACGATGCTCGCCACGCGCTCCCCCCACGAGGCCTATCGCCGCGTAGATTTCGATGCCCGTGTCGCCGGGGCCGATCCGGGCCAACTGGTCACGCTGTGCTACGAACAGCTCATCAGCGCTCTTGGCAGCGCCGTCTACGCCAACGGGCGCGGCGACAACCTGCTCAAGAGCCAGTCGCTCACCCGCGCGCTTTCGGCGATCACCGCGCTGCAACTGGGCGTCAGCGGCGAAGACGGCATGGCTTCGGCGCTGCGCCAGCTTTACGAAGCGGCGCGCCGTTCGATCCTCGACAGCGCGCTGGCCTTCGATGAAAAGGCGCTATCCACGATCCGCCAGGATTTCATCGAGATCGCGCGCGCCATGCAGGCTGCGGCCGCGTAAGGCGAACGATCCAACAAATCGGGCACGCCCCCGCGTGCGCTTGGCTTGCGATCTTTTCCGCATTTTCCGCGCCAACAGATGATGCCATCTGCCTGGAAAATGCTTTAGGAAGCGCGTCATGAGCGGAGACAAGCGCGTCATCCTGGTCGACAGCGACACGCGGCGGCGCGCCGCGATCTCGCATTGCCTTTCGGGCAGCGGCATCCACGTCGAGCCGTTCGAGGATATCGCCGAACTGGGCGGGCGCTGGGCGCAATCGGGGATGATCCTGATCCACGACACGGACGATGCCATCGCCGCGCTAATCGAACGCATGGTGGCGGCGGGCGCCTGGCTGCCGGTGATCGCCTTTTCGGAAGC
The DNA here is from genome assembly GCA_020848655.1 of Novosphingobium sp. Classification (GTDB taxonomy): domain Bacteria; phylum Pseudomonadota; class Alphaproteobacteria; order Sphingomonadales; family Sphingomonadaceae; genus Novosphingobium. Next base: position 7,317 of record JADLHU010000087.1, on the reverse strand, counting down.
CGCCGATACCGCGCGCGTGGTCAACGCCATCCTGCGCGGCGCGGTGGACTATGCGCTGTGGCCGTTCGAAGGCCCCGCTTTCGCCGCCACGCTGGAAACCGCGCAGGCCCGCGCCCATGCCGCCGGCAATGCCCGCCTGCGCGAAGCGGTGGCGCGCAGCCGCATCGAACGGCTGACTCCGCGTGAACGCGAAGTGCTGCACGGCGTCGCCAGCGGCCATTCGAACCGCGTGATCGCCGAGCAGTTGGACATCAGCCCGCGCACCGTCGAAATCCACCGCGCCAACATGCTCGGCAAGATCGGCGCCAGCCACACCTCGGAAGCGATCCGCATCGCCATCGAAGCGTCGCTGGTCAGTTGACCGCACCCGTGTGACGCTGCCCCGCCCCGTTCGTCATGAGCCCTGACAGAAGGTGATGCCGTCAGGCGTCGCCCGGTTCGTCCTTCCAGCCCCAGAAGATGAAGCAGGGCGGCACGTTCCACAGTTCCAGCCCGTTATCGATGCGCTTGAAGTGGCGTTCCATGAAGGCGCGCGCGCGCGACGTGAACTGATAGCCGAGAAATGCCCCGCCGGGCCGCAGCACGCGCCATGTCGCCGCGGCGATGGCCGGGCCGACGCCTTCGGGCAGCGTGGAGAACGGCAGGCCCGACAGCACATAGTCCGCGTGATCGTGGCCATGCGCGCGCACGATCTCCTCAACGTCGGCGGCGGAGCCGAGCACCGCGGTGAAGCGGCTGTCGACGATGGTGGAGCGCAGATATTCGATGAACTGCGGGTTCGTATCGATCACGATCAGCGCGCCATCGCGGCGCAGCCGGTCCAGCACCGGGCGGCAGAACGTGCCGACGCCGGGGCCATATTCGACGAACAGCCGGCACTCGTCCCAGTTCACCGGGCCAAGCGTCTTGGCGATCGTGCGATCCGATGACGGGATGATCGAACCGACCATCACGGGATTCTTCATGAATCCCTCGAAAAAGACCCCCCAGGGACCGAGCATCCGCTTGAAGCGGCGCTTGAGTTTCTGCGGCAGCGCCTCGCGGGCAAGCTGATGGCTGGTCATGCTGGAGATCGGCCCCGGGCAGTTGATGCAAGTGTGTGATCGTGGGTTTGCAAATTTGCCGGTGCATTGCAAGCCACGCCAGACGGTTGCTCAGAGGATTTCATGCACCGCCTCCTGCGGGCGGCACAGCCGGACGCCCTTGCCGGTCTCGACAAGCGGGCGTTCGATCAGCCTGGGTTCGGCCGCCATCGCCGCCAGCACGGTGGCGTCGTCGGCGGCGGGCAGGCCGCGTTCCTCGGCATCGGTGCCGCGCAGACGCAGGCCCTGCTGGGGGGTCATGCCGGCATCGCGATAGAGCTGGGCCAGCTTTTCCGCGCTGGGCGGGGTCTTGAGGTATTCGATCACCGTCACCTCGACGCCGGGGGTTTCCTCGAGGATCGCCAGCGTCTTGCGCGATGTGCCGCAGCCGGGGTTGTGCCAGATCGTTGCCTTCATTCCATCCTCCTGGGATTCACGGTGTGGTTTGCGCGGGCGCGGCGGGGATCGCATCCGCCTGCCGCATGGCGCGGCCCGCGCGCTGGATCGCGCGCACCAGCCGGGGATAGACCCCGCAGCGGCAGAGGTTGGGGATCGCCGCCTTGATCTCGGCCTCGCCCGGATCGGCGTTGTGCGCCAGCAGCGCGGCGGCGGCGATGGCTATGCCGGGCGTGCAGAACCCGCACTGGATCGCCTGCTCGGCCACCAGCGCCTGCTGCACCGGATGCGAGCGATCGCGCGACAGCCCCTCGATCGTGGTGACGACGCGCCCTTCGGCTTCGGCCAGCGAGATCAGGCAGGCCTTTGTCGCCTCGCCATCGACAAGCACCATGCAGGCACCGCAATCGCCCACGCCGCAGCCGTATTTCGTGCCGGTCAGGTTGGCCGCGTCGCGCAGCGCCCACAGCAGCGGCGTCTGCGGGTCCATGCGGAATTCCACCGGACGCTGGTTGACCGTGAGGCTGGGCATCGCCCGCTCCTTAGAACGGCTCCCGCGCGGATTGAAGCGATATTACACGCCGCGCCTATCGGCCCAGGCGCAGCCCGATCCACAGCGTGCGCGGCGCGCCCAGGTCGATCGATCCGCCCTGGTTGCGCGTGACGATCGCGGTGTCGGTCAGATTCTCGCCGCGCAGGACCAGCGCCACGCCGCGCGCCAGCGGCGCTTGCACGAAGGCGTCCAGCGTCGTTGCGGCGGGCAGGCGATCGGTTTCCAGATCGTCCTCGAACTGCGCGCCCAGGTGGCGCAGCGTCGCCGCCACTTGCCAGCCGGCGCGTGGCTGCCAGGTCAGCGTGCCGCTCGCCGCGATCCGGGGCGTCTGCGCCGGGCGCTTGCCGTTCATATCCGCCGACGTGCCGCTGGCCCGCACTTCGGCATCGGTCAGCGCCAGCGATCCGTCGAAGCGGAGCATGCCCAGCCGCAGCGCCGTGCCCAGCTCGATCCCCCGCGCCCGCACCGCATCGACATTGCGCCGCTGCCGCAGATTGGTCGCCACGGTGACGTTGGCGATCGCATCCTTCACCCGGTTGGCGAAGACCGTGGCCGACAGCGCCACCGCATCGCTCGGTGCGAAGTCGATCCCCGCCTCCACCCCGCGCAGTGCCTCGTTGCGCAGCGCCGCGTTGGCCTCGGTCCGCACCGGGAACACCACGAAAGGCCGGTACAACTCGTTCAGCGTCGGCAGGCGAATGCCGCTATAGGCCGCCGCGCGCAGCGCCACGCCGCCGCCCGCGCGCCACACCGCGCCGCCCCGCAGCGACGTGTCCCAGCCGGCGCGATCGGCAAAGCGATTGTCGATGACGACAACGCCTGCCGCGTTCCCCTCGCGGAAGAAGCCATCGCGCACCGTCCAGCGATCGGCGCGCAGGCCAGCGGTCAGCACCAGCGCGCCCAGCGTCCAGTCGTCCTCCGCGAACAGCCCCAGATCGCTGTTGCGCCCGCCCGCGCGCCGCCGCGCGGTGACCGCGCCGGCCGCGATGTAGGCCTCTTCCTGCAGCGCGCCATCGGCCAGCCGCCAGTCCGCCCCCAGCCGCAGCACGTGCGCCGCCCCAACCGGTGGGCGCAGTTCCAGCTTGCCGCCCAGCCCGGTGGACGGCGTGCGCCGCTGGTCCAGCGTCTTCCTGAAGGTGGACGCGCTGATCACCACGTTGGAAAAATCGCGCGCCTGCACATATGCCAGCGCCTCGAACGCCCAGTCGCCCCGCCCGACCAGCCTGATGCTCGCATCCTGCCCGCGCGATCCGCTGTCCGCCCCGGCAAAGCGCAGCGTGCGATGGTCCTCGAACAGCAACCCGCGCGCCTGGATCTCGATGCTGTCGGTCAGCGGCGCCACGCCGCGCAGCGCGGTGGACCAGCTTTCATATCGCGCCCGCGCGCTGGCCGGCCCGCGCTGCGCCGCCGGCGTCGTCCAGAAGCCCTGCCCCCGGTCCCAGCGCCCCGAAATCTCGGCAAAGCCCTCGCCCAGGCGCGGCGCCAGCGCGGCAGACATCGCGCTTTCGCCCCGGTCGTTGACCAAGGCTTCGCCCGAAACACGGCCCAGCGCCGCCGCGTCGGCGCTCCACATCTCGATCCCGCCCGAAACCGCGCCCGCGCCGAACGCGCCCGAACCGCCGCCGCGCGTCACCCGCACGCCGCCCAGCCGCTCGGGCGCGATGGCGGACAGCGGGATATAGCCGAACATCGGATCGGCCATCGGCACCCCGTCGAGCAGCACCAGCGCCCGGCTGGTGGCATTGCCGCCCAGCGCCCGCAGCGTCAGCCCTTGCGCCGACGGATTGGCCGAACGGCTGTCCGAACGGCGCAACTGCTGCACCCCGGCGACAGAGGCCAGCACGTCCTCGATCCGCCCCGACGCCGACGATGTCAGTCGCTCGCGAGCGATATCGACCGCATCATAGGCCGGCGTCGCGGGCGTATCGGCCAGCCCTCGCCCGGTGACGACGATCGCCTCGCCGGGCGGCGCCGCGTCCGCCCGCGCAGCACACGGCGCTCCGGCCAGAACGGCCGTCAGCACCAGTCGGACGGAAAGCGATCGCAAGGGAGCAGGCATGCGCGCGCCATAGGCGAGCGCGCGCGCCTTGCAAATCGCGCCCCTGAAAGATTCGTGACGCCACGGGGCCGGAAAAACGCCCGCAATATGGGGATTCGCCGCGATGCAACGCCCGATTTGCACTGCACCATTTCCCATCGCCGTGGCGAGTGCTATGATCGCCAAAGGAATCAAACGGCCGCGCGCGGCCAACTGCAAGGTGTTTCCATGACTACGCGTCGGTCCCGGGTGGGCCTGTATCGCACGAATCTGCAGATGATCGGTGAATGCGCCAGGGTGGATGAGGCGGCGGGCGACGCCGCCCCCTATCTGCCGCGCGCGCTCTATGAAGCGCTGCACTTCTCGCCGCGCTTCGATCGCCTGCCCATGGCCGAGGACTTCGGCCCGGACCCGGCCCTGCCGGCCGACATGGCGGAGTGCGTCGTCGTAACGGGCTGACAGCCAGGGGGTTTCCGCATCCGGCCAGGCAAAATCGCCCGGCACGCAATCTCCCCCTTGCACGATCGCACCCACCCCGGTAGAGGCCGCCACCTGTCCGGGACAGGCCGCTTTAGCTCAGCCGGTAGAGCACATCATTCGTAATGATGGGGTCAGGTGTTCGAGTCACCTAAGCGGCACCACCGGGTTTATGTCCCTTCACCAGCAAATCCGGGCGTTCCCAGCGGAAAGGCCTTTCCCTTTGGGACGGGCTTGGGTCGCTTGTGGGTGTGCTTTGGGCAGGGAATCGGGAAAACCCGGGCTGTACCCATTTGAGCTTGATGATGAGGCTGGGCCCACGCAAAAGGGCGCTCTGCCGCTAAGCAGCGGCGTAACCGGTTTCGCCCAGTCGCGGACATTCATGAAGGCCCAGAGGTTCGGCTATTCAACACCGGCGCATACAGTGTGTCATTCCGGGCAAAGACCACAAAGTTGGCGCAAAGGGTTCTGCGGTAAGCAGCATCACAAAGACTCCTACCTATCCTCCCTCGGTCGGCGATGATGCCTCCCAGCCCATTAAGCCACTGGCGGTTATGAGGTAGCGGCCCATGGCATACATTTTGACTTTGCCGGTTGTTCGCGACGGTCCAACGTAAAAGATCACTGCGACCACATCTGGACACCGGTAATAAACCCACGCCGACTTTTCGTCTGGGCGAGGGCTCACGAGCCCTGCTTTGTAAAAATTACACGGTTCGAGGGCATGAAATGCGTCTGTAGCTGATATGGTGTCCGTCCCGTCCACGACACGCTTGTTCCAGACCCCGGCATGAGGGCCGCCATTCACCGAACCTCCATAGCCCTTTACTTGCGATACCATCGGTTCGGCTAAGGATTGAGCAATGCTACGATTGTTATCAGCAACGGCATTTAGGAACGAGAGCACAGGCCCGGTGGCCTCCTGAGCACGAGCCTCGCAAGGCGCTGTGATGGATGCCATCACAAGCGTCGCCGCTATCAGCCTGAGCCTCACTCGAATGCCTTCCTGATTGGGTTTCCACCAGCAGATTAATTCCTCTGAGCCGAAATGCCAATGTCCGCTTGCCACCCATGGCTGACATTCCACCCGAATGGCGTTGAAAAGGCGGCAACAGGGGCGAAGGTGGCTGTGCCCCCAGGATACCACCTTTCCCACCTTCGCAGGTTCGCAGTACGGCTGGTCCAAAATCGCTCGATCGCCCCTTCCCTTCAACCGGCTTGGATCGATGGGTCTACTTTAGGCAGGGAATCGGGAAAACCCACGCTATTTCCATTTGGGCTTGATGATGAGGTTGGGCCCACGCAAAAGGGCGTTCGGCTGGAACCAACGGCGTAACGGGTCTCGACGCCGTTGAAGCCCTTTAATCGCCGAGACGACTTGTCTATAGGCGGCCGGTGGTTCAGCATCTCCGAATGGACGATAATCACTGGGTATGGCCCGACCGTCGCGATCTGTATGGCGCGTGTCTTGCGTTGGCTGGCCCCGCGATCTGTGTCGAGCGCGTGGGCGATGCGGCGGACACACTGCTCAATGATCTTGAGCTATATGATGACCCTCGCCAAGGGCAGGGCACATGGCTCTTCCCCGATGAAATTGCGCTAGTAGATGATCTCGCAACAAAGCTGCATACCGTGATCCGCGAGGAGCCTGCGGGAGGCTGGGGAAGTTCTATAATCGCACACACCCTTTGGCAGGGCATTTGTTCGGACGCGCAGAACTTGCTCGCCGTAATTCGTCGGAACGGACAAGGTTCCGCTAGCTTCATCCGTTGAACGGCTACTTTCGACAACAAAGCGGATGTGCGGTCGATCCGATCGACCATTCCCATAGCGGAAGATCGCTCGATGGGATACGTATAGACGATGATCCACATATTCTTCTGCCCCTCAGCCGCTGGCACTTTTCGGCAATTGTTAGACTCGCGAAACGTCGAAGAAGAAGTGGCTGCCATTTCCGAGGGACTTGATTTTGGTCCCATCTCCTGCGCTGATCTTGCTGAACGGGAGGCTTGGCTCAATCGATATGCGCCTCTGGATTTCTGCGAACGTGACTGGCTCGCGACGAGTGAGGCGCGATTTAGGAAACAGATCGCAAATCATGACGATCGATTGATTTGGATCGCACCGTCATCAGCAGCAGAACAAGCAGGCCTTTATTGGTATCTGTCGCAATTCGGTGGCGAAAAAACAAAACTCGCGATTGCTGATTATGGGTTTGGCGGGACTTGGGACGGGAAATCCCCACTCAAATTGGGCGAACTTGCCATTGAGCCCATGGGGCAATTGTACGATGAATGCCCTCGTGTTGCGTGGAACCCGTCTCGCTTCAACGAGGGTCGATGGAGCACGTTAATCGAGGAAAATGCTCTTTTGCGCGTAGTGACTGGAGGCGCGCTTCAGAGCGCGCCAGACAACTATTTCGATAGCTTCTTGCTTGCGCGCTGTCCCATCGAGTGGGTGAAATGGCACCGTGTTCTCGCTGATACGATGGGGGATATCTGGGATACTCGCCAAACTGCGGGTAGCGATTTTCTCCTCTGGCGACTTCACGCCTTAATCGAGAGTGGTCAGATCGCTTGCGAAGGCGAGCCTCCCCGTTTCGGCGGAAGCACCTCCGATGCCGTCAAAATTAGGCGCATCGTATAAGCTGGACACCCGCAAAAACCGGTAGCGTTTCGGGGGCTATGGTGATTCACTGATCGGGCGCGATGATGGAGAGCCATGGTGGATCCCAAGTCCTTGTTCAGTTTGAGCGATCACCTTGAGGCCTT
>JADLHU010000086.1 GCA_020848655.1 Novosphingobium sp. | reverse complement strand
GATCGGGCCCTTGCCGTCGATCGGGTTGCCCAGAGCGTCGACCACGCGGCCGAGCAGGCCCTTGCCGACGGGAACGTCGACGATAGTGCCCGTGCGCTTGACCTGATCGCCTTCCTTGATCTCCGAGTCAGACCCGAAGATCACGACGCCGACGTTATCGGCTTCGAGGTTCAGGGCCATGCCCTTTACGCCGTTGGAGAACTCGACCATCTCGCCGGCCTGGACCTTGTCGAGGCCGTGGATGCGGGCGATACCGTCACCGACGGACAGCACCGAACCGACTTCCGAGACCTGGGCCTCGGTGCCGAAGCTGGCGATCTGGTCCTTGATGACCTTCGAGATTTCAGCGGCGCGGATATCCATGTTCAGCCTTTCATCGAAGCCGTTTTAAGCGGGCCTCAGCCCTTCATTGCCTGGGCGAGGGAATTGAGACGGGTGCGGATCGAACCATCGACCTGACGGCTGCCGATCCGAACGACGAGGCCGCCGAGGATCTCGGGATCGACGCTCGCCTTGATTTTCACTTCCTTGCCTTCGCGCGCCTTGAGCTTCGCGGCGAGCTGGGCAAGCTGATCGCCGTCGAGCGCGTGGGCGCTGGTCACTTCTGCGGTCACTTCGCCGCGCTGGGCGGCGGCGATGGCCACGAAGGCGCGGACGATTTCGGGCAGGGCGAACAGACGGCGGTTGGCCGCGAGCACGCCGAGGAACTTGCGGGTGAGGTCCGACAGGCCAAGCAGCGCGGCCACGGCGTCGATCGCCTTGGCCGTCGCTTCGCGGGTAATCTTCGGATTGCGAATCAGTTCGGCCAGATCGTCCGTGCCTTTGAGGGCATCGCCCAGCCGCTCGAGATCGCTCTCGACCGCGGTGACAACGCCGTGTTCGCTGGCCAGGTCAAACAGCGCAGAAGCATAGCGCCCCTGCAAACTTGCCGTAATGCCGCCGGAATTCTCCACGCGCCTTGGTTCCTCACATCGGGTGGGCAGGCACGTATGCCGCGCAAATTGCACGGCGGCCCGCAGTCGGGGCGCGCATAGCGACGAATTTATTGCGATGCAAGGCGGGGCGGCGGGAACTGTGGAGGGGAATTGCCTCACGCGCGCGCAAAGCACGGCCGATCGCGGTCATTTCGCCTTCTGGCAGCGATAGAGCAGCCGCTCGTTCGGGGTGGCCGGCAACAGCCCACGCAACGCGCCTTGCGCCGAGGCCAGATCGCGCGCCGCGTTCGCTCCACCGTTGCCGGTGGCGCCGCCGCAGGCCGGTGCGGCCAGCTTCTGGTTTGCCGCGCGCAGCCGGGTCATGTCTTCCAGACCAAGCAGATAGCGGTCGGCGCGCAGCGTTCCGGTGGCCGGATCGAAGCGCGAAACGGTGGCGCTGTCCTCTCCGTCGGCGACGCTGAGGCTGGACCAGCCCTGGGCATCGAGCGCGTACTGGGTGCGGCCATTGGCGCAGCCATCGGCCCGCCAGGACAAGGGCACGTCGTTGCCTTCGGAGACGGTCACGCGGCTGCGGTCGGGATCGAGCACGCAGACAAGATCGCCCGAGAGTGCGCCTGCCGCCGGCGATGGCGTACCGCTGGCTTGGGCTTCGGCGGCGCCGTCCGGCGAATCGATCGTGGCGAGCGCGGGGCGAGTCATCCATGCCACCACGCCGCCGCCCAGCAGCAGCGCCGCGACGACGCCGGCGGCAATCGCGCCGCGCCGATTCTGCTTCTGCGTGAACAGGAATGCCGCGCCCACGGCCGTTAGCGCCAGCAGCAGCGCCACGCCGGCCAGCGCCATGCCGTTTTCGCGGCGACCGATGACATCGAGCTGCGCCTCGCGCCGCGCGCTTTCGGCCTTGGCCGCCAGTGCGCGGGCGTTTTCATCGGACAGGGCCTTTTCCCCGGCCAGGCGTTCCGCCTCGGCGCGATCGAGATCGGCGATCGAACGGCAGGGCGCGCCGCTGCCATGGGGCTTGATCCCGGCCGAAAGCAGGAAGCGCGAAACCTCGCGCATCGAAACCGCGAAGTAGAATTCCGAATCGCCGCTGTCGGCCACGGTGCCGAAGCTGTTGATGCCGATCACCCGGCCGCAGGCGTCGAGCAGCGGGCCGCCGCTGTTGCCCGCGCCGATCGGGGCGGTGTGCAGCAGCGTATCGAACTGGCGCGAGGCGCGCCCGGCCGAAATGTTGCCGCGCGTTTTTACCGGCGCGGTCGGGGTGACGAGATCGCCCACGTCGTAGCCCTGCGCCAGATCGACATTGCCAGGATAGCCGATGGCGAACACGTCCGCGCCATCCCCCACCGGCCCGGTGAACAGGGTCGCGGCGGGGAGCGCGCCGTTCTCGCCGATGCGGATCAGGGCCAGGTCGTTGCCCGGCGAAACCGACACCACCTGCCCGAACCAGCCGGTCTTGCCTTCGGACGGGACCACGCCGATGCGGATCATGTCGGCTTCCTGTGCGGGCTGGACGACATGGGCGTTGGTGAGAATCAGGTTCGGCCCCACCGCCACGCCCGATCCGTGGCCGACGAGCGAAAATTCGCCGTTGTCCTGCGCGATCAGCACCACGCGCACCACGCTGCGCGCGGCGGCGGCGATGTCGGCCGGCTCGGCATGCGCGGGAGCCGCGCCAAGCGCAAGGAGCAGGAGGGCGAACAGGGTGGAGAGGTGCTTCACCCCATCCGATTAGCGCACCGTCCGGTTTGATCGCAAGGCGCGGGACGCGCCGCTGCCGTGATCAGGGCAGGCTTGCCTTCACGAGGAGCGCTGCCATGTATCTGTCCACCATGCATCCCGAAGCTACACCCGAACCTGCCGCCGATACCCCGTGCCCCGCCGATGACGCGGCGCGCTGGCGCATCGCGCTGGCCCGGGACCGGCGCTTCGACGGGGTCTTCGTGATGGGGGTGCATTCGACCGGGATCTATTGCCGCCCATCGTGCCCGGCCCGGCCGCCCCGGCGCGAGAACGTGGCGTTCTATGCCACCCCGGCCGAGGCCGAGGCGGCGGGATTGCGCGCCTGCCTGCGCTGCCGCCCCGATGCGGCGGCGCGCGACGAGGCCGCCGTGGCGCAGGCCATTGCGCGGTTGCGAGCGGCCGAGGCTACGGTGCCGCTGGCCGAACTGGCGGCGCTGACCGGCTATTCGCCCGCGCATTTCCAGCGCCTGTTCAAGCGTGCGGTCGGCCTGTCGCCGGCCGCCTTCGTGCGCGCGCTGCGGCTGGAGCGCGCGGCGGACGCGCTCAGCGCCGGCGGGCGGGTGACCGATGCGGTCTATGACGCCGGCTTTTCCGGCCCGTCGCGCTTCTATGCGGCCAGCGAGGGGCGGCTGGGCATGGCGCCTTCGGCCTGGCGCGATGGCGGTCGGGGCGTGGTGATCCGCTGGGCGGTGGTGCCCACCTCGCTGGGGCCGATGCTGGTGGCGGCGACCGACAAGGGTGTCTGCCGGCTGTCTTTCCACGAAACCGGGGCCGATCTTGCCGCGCGCTTTCCCCATGCTGACTTGCGCGAAGGCGGCGCGGACTTTGCCGCGCTGCTGGAAAATGTCGTCGCCGCGGTCGAGCAGCCGGGCGATTCGCCGCACATCCCGCTCGACGTGCAGGGCACGGCTTTCCAGGAAGCGGTGTGGCGCGAACTGCGCCGGATTCCGCCGGGCGAGACGCGCAGTTACGCGCAGATCGCCGCCGCCGTGGGCAATCCCGGCGCGGTGCGCGCGGCGGGATCGGCCAATGGCGCGAACAACGTGGCGGTGCTGATCCCCTGTCACCGCGTGATCCGCGCCGATGGCAGCCTGGGCGGCTATGCCTATGGCCTGGCGATCAAGCGCGAACTGCTGAAGCGCGAACGGGGCGATTGAGCGCAGGCAGGCTTGGCGGGCGGCCTCAGACGAAACTGTAGGGATCGATATCGACGCTGACGCGCAGGCTGGCCGGGAAGGTGAAACGGCCCAGCCATTCGCGGATGATGGACTGCAATTCGGCCGATCTCCGCGCGTTGATGAGCAGGCGATAGCGATAGCGCCCGCGCAGCAGCGAGAGCGGGGCGGGCGCCGGGCCCAGGATCGCCACGTCGGGATGATCGGGCCGCGATCCGCCGATGGCGCGGGCGCAGTCGCGTGCTTCGGTTTCGTCCTCGGACGAGACGATGATCGCCGCCCAGCGCCCGAACGGCGGCGCGCCGGCATCGCGGCGGCCTTCGGTTTCGGCGGCATAGAAGGCATCGCGGTTCCCCGATGCCAGCGCGGCGATGACGGCCGCTTCGGGGTGGCGCGTCTGGATCAGCACTTCGCCCGGCTTCTCGCCCCGCCCGGCGCGCCCGGCGACCTGGGCGACTTGCTGGTAGGTGCGTTCCGCCGCGCGCAAGTCTCCGCCTTCCAGCCCCAGGTCGGCATCGACCACGCCCACCAGCGTCAGTTCGGGGAAGTGATAGCCCTTGGTCACCAACTGCGTGCCGACGATCACGTCGATCAGCTTTTCTTCCGCCGCCGCGACGAATTCTGCAACCTTTTCAGGGCTGTTAAGCGTGTCCGATGTCACCACGGCAACGCGCGCGCCGGGCAGCAGTTCGGCCACTTCGTCGGCGATGCGCTCCACGCCGGGGCCGCAGGCGACCAAGCAATCGCCGGTGCCGCATTCGGGGCAGGCATCGGGCACGGGGGCTTCGTGGCCGCAGTGGTGGCAGGCCAGCCGGCGCGACAGGCGATGCTCGACCAGCCAGGCCGTGCAATTGGGGCACTGGAAGCGATAGCCGCAGTGGCGGCACAACGTCAGCGGGGCATAGCCGCGGCGGTTGAGGAACAGCAGCGACTGTTCGCCGCGGGCCAGCCGCTCGCGCATTTCGGCGACCAGCCGGGGGGCCAGCCAGCGCCCGCGTTCCGGCGCTTCCTCGCGCAGATCAAGTATAGAGATTTCAGGCAGTTGCGCGCCGCCGAAGCGATCGGGCAGGGCGATGCGGCGATAGACCCCGGTATCGGCCAGGTGCATCGATTCGAGCGCCGGGGTGGCGCTGGCCAGGATCACCGGGATCTTCTCGAACCGGGCGCGGATCACGGCCACGTCGCGGGCGTTGTAGCGCACCCCTTCGTCCTGCTTGAACGAGGTTTCGTGCGCTTCGTCGACCACGATCAGACCGAGGTTGAGATAGGGTAGAAACAGGGCAGAGCGCGCCCCTACGATGACCTGGGCCTGCCCAGACGCGATCGCACGCCAGGCACGCCGCCGTTCGGTGGATTTGAGCGAGGAATGCCACAGCACCGGCGGCACGCCGAAGCGGTGTTCGAAGCGGCGCAGGAAATTTTCGGTCAGCGCGATTTCGGGCAGCAGCACCAGCACCTGCTGGCCGGCGGTGATGGCGGCGGCCATGGCTTCGAAATAGCATTCGGTCTTGCCCGATCCGGTCACGCCATCGAGCAGGAAGGGGGCAAAGCCGCCGCTTCGCGTGGCGGCGACGAAGGCATCGGCGGCGGCGCGCTGGCCTTCGTTGAGATCGGGCGTGGAAAAATCGGGCCGGGCGCGGGGGTAGGGGCGATCGATGTCCACCGTCACCGGTTCGAGCAGCCCCGCGCCGACCATGCCGCGCAGCACGCCGTCGGAAACGCCGGCGATCTCGGCCAGTTCGCGGATCGTCGCCTGCTCGCCGGCCAGCGCGTCCATCGCGGCGGCGCGCTGCGGGGTGAGGCGCGCTGGCTCCGCGCCGGTCAGGCGATATTCGGTCATCGTGCCGCCGCCCTTCAGCGCCGCGCTGCTCGACAGCGCCATGCGCGCGACCGAGGCCAGCGAGGCGCAGTAATAATCGGCGGTCCATTCGATCAGGCGGCGCAGGGCCGGGCGCAGCGGCGGCACCGGCAGCACTTCGATCAGCGGGCGCAGCTTGGCCTCGGGAACATCGCCGGCCGCCAGGCGTCCTTCATCCCAGACGATGCCGACGATCTGGCGCGGCCCCAGCGGGGCGAGCACGACCGAGCCGGGCACCACCGTCATTCCGGGCGGGACGCGGTAATCCAGCGCGCTCAGCGCCGCATTGAAGACAAGGATTCGAACGCGTTCCATCCGTGGGCCATATAGGGTAGTGATGCGCCCCCCCAACAGGGGCGAGCAGAATCAATCGCGTATTTTATGGGAGTGCCTCTATGCCTGCATCAGCATCCGAAGCCCTGGGGCGTCGTGGCTTTCTTGTCGGCGCGCTGGCCGTGGGGTCCTTGGCGCTGCCCGGAATGGCGCGCGCGCAAGCGGCCGCCGCCGACGCGGGCACCGATGCCATCCGCCGCCTGCTGGGCCGCGCCACGCAGGATGCCTTCGCCCGGCTGAGCGCCAGCCAGGGCTTCTGGAACAGCCGCGTCGCGCGCTTTCCGCTGCCGATCCTGTTCCGCAAGACGCCCGCCGTGGCCGGCACGCCGCTGGCCAACGATGCGTTCCGCTTCGATCTGGAATACAAGCTCAACATCTTCGCCGAAGCCGGCGCGCGCGGGGCGGAAGCCGGCGTGCAGGATGCGGCGCGCAAGCTGGCGGTGGCCGATCCCGCCGCGATCCTGCATGGGCGGATCACGTCGGCCACTTCGGCGCTGCGGCTGGAAACGGGCGTGGGGCTGGTCAATGCCATGATCCCGCCGCTGCAGCAGACGCTGGCCGCGCAGAACGATCCCACCGTCACCCAGGCCGTGGCGCTGCTGGCGGGCGTGACGCTGCGCGACGTGGCGCATGCGGTGGCGCTCGTCGCCGACAACGGCATCTGGTACGAGATCGGCGCCGCCGAAGCGCGCATCCGCGCCAATCCCCAAGCCACGGGCGATGCGGCGCTGGTCGCGGCCTTGCGCGGGGCCTGAAGGGTCGGGCCTCAAGGTTCGGGCCTGAAAGGTTCGGGGGCAGGTGACGGCGGGGGTTGGTGCCACGGCCCCCGCGTGGCTATAGGCTTTCGCGAATCCCTTATCCGGTTGGAGTGACCATGAAGTTCTTCGTCGATACCGCCGACACCCAGGAGATCGCCGACCTCGCCGAAACCGGCCTGCTCGATGGCGTGACCACCAATCCTTCGCTGATCGCCAAGTCGGGGCGCGACTTCATGGAGGTGACGCGGGAAATCTGCGGCATCGTCGATGGGCCGGTCAGCGCCGAAGTGGTCGCGCTCGATCACGCCGGGATGATGCGCGAGGCTGAAATCCTGCGCAAGATCGCGGATAACGTGTGCATCAAGGTGCCGCTGACCGTCGATGGCCTGAAGACCTGCAAGAAGCTGACCAGCGACGGCACGATGGTCAACGTCACGCTGTGCTTTTCGGCCAACCAGGCGCTGCTCGCGGCCAAGGCCGGGGCGACGTTCATTTCGCCCTTCGTCGGCCGGCACGACGACAACGGCTTCGATGGCATGGCGCTGATCAACGACATTCGCCTGATCTACGACAACTACGCCTTCGCCACCGAAATCCTCGTCGCTTCGGTCCGCCATCCGATCCACGTTCTGGAAAGCGCCAAGATCGGCGCCGATGTCGCCACGATGCCGCCCTCGGTGATCCGCAGCCTGTTCAAGCACGTGCTGACCGACAAGGGCATCGAAGGCTTCCTGGCCGACTGGGCCAAGACGGGCCAATCGATCTAAGGCCGGTCGATCTAAGGCCTTATGGCCAATTCTTCGTCATGCCGAACTTGTTTCGGCATCCATTGTGCCCCAAGCTTGGCTGCCGAGTTCAAGGCGAAATGGATCCTGAAACGCGTTCAGGATGATGCCCAGGGTAGCGCGAAGTCCATAGATGTCCGACGAATCCCCCGCAGATCGCTTCAAATCCGTCCTCACCGGGGCGTCGCGGGCGCTGGCGCACGATGCCGAGGTCGAGGTCAACTGGACGGCCGACGCGCCCAGCCAGTCGGGCCACACCTTTCGCTTGCCGATGCCGGGGCGCAACCTGCCGCGCGCGGCGGCGATGGAAGCGCGCGGCTTTGCCGACAGTTTCGCGCTGAAGCTGCGCCACCACAACGATGCGCTACACAATCGCCATGCCCCGGTCGAGCCGGCGGCGCGGGCCTGCTACGATGCGGTGGAACTGGTCCGCTACGAAGCGCTGGGAGCCAACGCCTATGCCGGCATCCGCGACAACCTGGACGCGGCCACCGAAGTGCGCATTGGCGGCGATCCGATCACGCGCGCCCGCACGCCCGATGAAGTGCCGGTGCAGGCCGCGCTGGCGCTGCTGCTGCGCGAAAGGTTGACCGGGCAGGCGATCCCCGCCGCCGCGCAGGCCGGCGTCGACATGATGCGCGGCTGGATCGAGGACAAGGCCGCCGGCGATTTCGATGCGCTGGCCGCCTCGCTCGATGATCAGAAGGCCTTCCAGCAGCGCTCGCTCGACATGCTCCAGCATCTCGAACTCACGCGGATGGAGCCTTACGACCTCCCGCCCGAGGACAACGACGACCAGGACGGCGATCAGGAAACCGAAGAGCAGGAAGACGGCGAGAACACCGGCGACGACCAGAACCCGTCCGAAGCCGCCGCCGAACCCAGCGAGGGCGAGGACGACGGCGACAGCGATTCGCAAAGCGACAGTTCGGACGACGCCGATGATGTCGACGATGGCGATGAGGGCGAGGAGGGCATGCTGCCGGTCCGCCCCAACCGCCAGTGGCACGACCTTTCCGATGCCTTCGATTATCGCACCTTCACCACCGCCTTCGACGAAGTGGTCGGCGCGGGGGACTTGTGCGACGAAGAGGAACTGACCCGGCTGCGCGCCTATCTCGATGCGCAGTTGAAGGGGCTTCAGGGCATCGTCACCAAGCTGGCCAACCGGTTGCAGCGGC
Organism: Novosphingobium sp.; assembly: GCA_020848655.1. Taxonomy (GTDB): domain Bacteria; phylum Pseudomonadota; class Alphaproteobacteria; order Sphingomonadales; family Sphingomonadaceae; genus Novosphingobium. The sequence continues at coordinate 57,907 of JADLHU010000086.1, read as the reverse complement.
GGCTGATGGCGCAGCAGAACCGCAGTTGGGATTTCGACCAGGAAGAAGGCATGCTCGATGCGGCGCGGCTGGCGCGCGTCGTCATCTCGCCCGGCCATTCGCTGTCCTACAAGATCGAACGCGACGTCCAGTTCAAGGACACCATCGTCACGCTGCTGATCGACAATTCGGGATCGATGCGCGGGCGGCCGATTTCCATCGCCGCGATCAGCGCCGACGTGCTGGCCCGCACGCTGGAACGCTGCGGCGTGAAGACCGAGATCCTGGGCTTCACCACGCGCGCCTGGAAGGGCGGGCAAAGCCGCGAGGCCTGGCTCAACAACGGCAAGCCGGCACAGCCCGGCCGCCTGAATGACTTGCGCCATATCGTCTACAAGAAGGCCGACGAGCCGTGGCGCCGCGCGCGCCGCAACCTGGGCCTGATGATGCGCGAAGGGCTGCTGAAGGAAAACATCGACGGCGAGGCGCTGCTCTGGGCGCATTCGCGCCTGCTTGCCCGGCCCGAGGACCGCCGCATCCTGATGGTCATTTCCGATGGCGCGCCGGTGGACGATTCGACGCTGTCGGTGAACAGCGCCGGCTATCTCGAACAGCACTTGCGCAAGGTGATCGACTGGATCGAGCGGCAATCCCCGGTCCAGATCGTCGCCATCGGCATCGGTCATGACGTGACGCGTTATTACAAGCGCGCGGTGACGATCATGGACGTGGAGCAGCTTGGCGGCACGATGATCGAACAGCTCGCGGGCCTGTTCGAGGACGATTGAGGTGGCTGTGCCGCTCCTGTGGGTGCCGGTCACGATCGGCGCCGCGACGGCGCAAGTGTTCCGCAATGGCGCGCAGGCCAGCCTGACCGGCAAGATCGGCACGCTGGGCGCAACGCAGGTGCGCTTCGTCTTCGGCTTTCCCTTCGCGCTGCTGTTCCTGGCGCTGGCGCTGGCGATCGGTGGCACCGGCCTGCCGCCCGTTGGCGGCACGGCGCTGGCGTGGTGCGCGCTGGGCGCGGTGGCGCAGATCGGCGCGACCGCGCTGATGCTGGTGGTGATGAAGGCGCGCGCCTTCGGGGTCGCCTATGCCTATATCAAGACCGAGCCGGTGATCGTCGCCTTGCTGGGCGTGGCGCTGATCGGCGATGTGCTGTCGCCGCTGTCCTGGCTGGCGATCGGCGTGGTGACGGCGGGGGTGGTGCTGTCGTCGATCCGGCCGGGCGAGGCGCGGCTGCTGCTTAGCGAGGGGCGGCTGATCGGCGCGGGCATGCTGGGCGGCGGGCTGTTCGGCCTGTCGGCAATCGCCTTTCGCGCCGCGATAGAGGCGGTGCCCGAAGGCGGCGCGGTGCTGCGCAGCCTGACCATGCTGGCCCTGTCGCTGGCGATCCAGAGCGTGCTGCTCGGCCTGTGGCTGGCGCTGCGCGACCGCGAGGCCTTTGTCGGGTCGCTGCGCGAATGGCGCGCCAGCCTGGGGGCGGGGTTTCTGGGGGCGCTGGCGTCGTCCGGCTGGTTCATCGCCTTTTCGCTGACCCCGGCCGCGAACGTGCGCACGCTGGCGCTGATCGAGATGCCGCTGGCGGCGCTCGTCTCGCGCCGCTTTTCGGGCGGCAAGGCGCTGGGCCGGAACGAGTGGCTGGGGCTGGCGCTGGTGCTGGCGGGCCTTGCGCTGCTGCTTGCCGCCCACGCGGCTTGACCGTAAGGCGCGGGCCATGACCCAAGCCGTTCCCCTGAAGCTGTTCAACAGCCTGACTCGCCAGCTTGAAGCGTTCGAACCCGTCCATCCGGGCGAGGCGCGCGTCTATTCGTGCGGGCCGACGGTCTACAACTATCCGCACATCGGCAACATGCGCGCCTATGTCTTCGCCGATGTGCTGGGCCGCACGCTGAGCTTCAAGGGCTATCGGCTGACCCACGTCATCAACATCACCGATGTCGGCCACCTGACCGACGATGCCGATGCGGGCGAAGACAAGCTGGAAAAGGCCGCGAAGGACCGCGCGCAGTCGATCTGGGACATCGCGCAGCACTATACCGAAGCCTACTGGGCCGATGTGCGGGCGCTGAACATCCGTGAGCCGGCGCAATGGTCGATCGCCACGCAATATGTGCCGCAGATGATCGAATTCGCGCAGTCGATCGCGGATCGGCACTGCTATGAACTGCCCTCGGGCCTCTATTTCGATGTGACCACGGTGGCCGATTACGGCCGGCTGGCGCGCACCGCCACCGATGCCAGCGAAGCGGAGGGCGAAAGCCGCATCGATCCGGTGGACGGCAAGCGCCACCCGGCCGACTTCGCGATCTGGCGCAAGACGCCAGAAGGCGAAAAGCGCCAGATGGAATGGGATTCGCCCTGGGGCCGGGGCGCGCCGGGCTGGCATCTGGAATGCTCGGTGATGAGCGGGCGACTGCTTGGCTTCCCGTTCGATATCCACACCGGCGGCATCGATCACCGCGAAATCCATCACCCCAACGAAATCGCCCAGAACCAGGCGTTCTGCTGCACCAACGGGCTGGACGTGCCGGCCAATTCGGGCGCGCGCATCTGGATGCACAACAACTTCCTGGTCGAACGATCAGGCAAGATGAGCAAGTCCTCGGGCGAATTCCTGCGGCTGCAGCTCTTGATCGACAAGGGCTATCACCCGCTCGCTTACCGGCTGATGTGCCTGCAGGCGCACTATCGCGGCGAGCTGGAATTCTCGTGGGACGGCCTCGGCGCGGCGCTGACGCGGCTGAAGCGGATGGTCATGGCGGTTCAGCCCTTGCAACACGCCGAAGGGTGTGTCGGCGCGAAAGTGCTGCCGCTGATCGCGCGGTTCGACGCGGCCCTGTCCGACGATCTCAACACCCCCGTCGCGCTGACCGTGCTGGACGAAACGCTGGCGCTGAAAAAGGTGGACGCCGGCGAGAAGCGGGCCGCCATCGCCGCGCTCGATGCGGTGCTGGGGCTTGGCCTGCTGACGCTCGACCGCACGGACTTGCGCATTCGCCCCAGCGCCGCGACGATCACCGAGACGGAGATCGAGGCGATCCTCGTGCGGCGCAAGGCCGCGCGCGCCGCGAAGGACTTCGCCACGTCCGATGCGCTGCGCGATGAACTGGCGGCGCAAGGGGTCGAGGCGATGGACGGCGATCCGCTTGGCTGGGACTGGAAACTCGGCGCTTGACGCGGCCGGCCGGCCGGCTCGATAAGATCGCGCGCCTGCCAAGGGGGAATAGATGGCCATAGCGATCCTGCCCGCGCTGCTGTTGTCCGCCGCCGCGCTGCCGGCGGCGGAGCAAGCGGCGGTGGATGCGCTGGTGCGGCGCATCTACGCCCCCTATGCCGATCCGGCGATGCCGCCCGGCCTGCTCGACGCGCCGATCTATTCGGCGCGGATCGCGGCGCTGCTGGCGCGCTGGCGCAAGGTCACGCCGGCGGACGAGCCGGACCGGCTCAGCGATGGCGACTGGTTCTGCCAGTGCCAGGACTGGGAGCCGGCCGCGTTCCGCCTGGCCATTACCCGGCGCGAACGGCTGCGTTCGGGCGCGGCGCGGGTTTCGGTGCGCTTTGCGCTGGGCGGTGGGGCCACGCGCACCGCGCGGCTGGTCTTCGTGCGCGAAGGCGGCGAATGGCGTGTGGACGACCTGTTCACGCCCGACATGCCGCGCGGGCTGGGCCTGACCATCCGTGAAACGATTGCCGAGGACGAAGCGCTGGCGCGCGCCGCCGGGCGGTAAGCCGGGGCTGGCTATTGGCGCGGCGGCTGGTACAGGTTCGGTAACGGGACTGAAGGGATCAATCCGCACAATAATGCAGGATGACCCGCCACCGCGCGGTTGCGGGGGCATGGCACCGGGGGGAATACAGCATGTCCGAAGAAAGCGGCCAGAAGGCTTCAGATCTGTTCATCGAATGCCTTGAGAAGGAAGGCGTCGAATATATCTTCGGCGTTCCGGGCGAAGAAAATCTCGATCTCCTTGATTCGCTGTCGCGCTCGCAGACGATCAAGCTGGTGCTGACCCGGCACGAACAGGGCGCGGGCTTCATGGCCGCCACCTATGGCCGCCACACCGGCAAGACCGGCGTGTGCCTGGCCACGCTGGGGCCGGGGGCGACCAACTTCGTCACCGCCGCCGCCTATGCCACGCTGGGCGGCATGCCGATGCTGATGATCACCGGCCAGAAGCCGATCAAGAAATCGAAGCAGGGCCGCTTCCAGATCCTCGACGTCGTGTCGATGATGGGGCCGATCACCAAGTACGCACACCAGATGGCGTCATCGGACAACCTGCCCAGCCGCATCCGCGAGGCGTTCCGCCTGGCCGAGGAGGAAAAGCCCGGCGCTACCCATATCGAACTGCCCGAGGACATCGCCGACGAGCATACCCATGCCCGGCCGCTCCAGCGCAGCGAGGTGCGCCGCCCCACCGCCGACGTGAAGGCGGTGCGCTGGGCGGTGGATGCGCTGCGCGCCGCGAAATCGCCGGTACTGGTGATCGGCGCCGGCGCGAACCGCAAGATGACCGGCAAGATGCTGAGTGAGTTCGTGGAGAAGACCGGCATCCCGTTCCTCACCACCCAGCTTGGCAAGGGCGTGATCGATGAACGGCACCCCATGTTCCTGGGCTGCGCCGCGCTATCGGCCGGAGACTTCGTGCACCGCGCGATCGAGGACAGCGACTGCATCGTCAACATCGGCCACGATGTGATCGAAAAGCCGCCGTTCTTCATGCGCAACGAAGGCGAAGACCCGGGCCATGGCCGCGCCGCGCCCAAGGTGATCCACATTTCCACGAAAACCGCCGAAGTCGATCCGGTCTACTTCCCGCATATCGAGGTGATCGGCGATATCGCCAACGCCATCTGGCAGATCAAGGAAGCGATCGAGCCTTCGCCCGAGTGGAGCTTCGATCACATGCTGGCCTATCGCCGGGCCGAAGTCGAACACACCGGCAAGCTGGCGGCGGACGAGCGTTTTCCGATCTTCCCGCCGCACCTGGTGCAGCAAGTGCGCGCGGCGATGCCAGATGATGGCATCATCTGCCTGGATAACGGCGTCTACAAGATCTGGTTCGCGCGCGGCTATACCGCCTGCAAGCCCAATACCGTGCTGCTGGACAACGCGCTGGCGACGATGGGGGCAGGGCTGCCCTCGGCCATGGCCAGCGCGATGCTCTATCCCGATCGCAAGGTCATGGCGATCTGCGGCGATGGCGGCTTCATGATGAACAGCCAGGAAATGGAAACCGCGGTCCGCCTTGGCCTCAACCTCACCGTGCTGATCCTCAACGACAATTCCTATGGCATGATCCGATGGAAGCAGGCGAACATGGGGTTCGAGGACTGGGGGCTGACGTATGGCAACCCCGATTTCGTGAAATATGCGCAAAGCTATGGCGCCAACGGCTACCGCGTGGAAAGCGCCGCGCACTTGCGCGAACTGCTCGCCCATTGCCGCGATACGCCGGGCGTGAACCTGATCGAATGCCCGGTCGATTACACCGAGAACGACCGCATCCTGAATATCGAGATCAAGGAACTGTCGAAGGCGCTGTAGCCGCATGAATGGCATCGCCCCGGACGCCGTGCGGGCGTTCGGGGCGATGCAGGCACCTTTAGCGACGCTTCACGGCTTACGCATCGTCCAGCAGCAGCAGTTCGGCTTCCACCGTCAGCAGCGGTTCGGGCAGCATGACCTGATCGACCGAGGCGATCGCCGCGTCGGCGACGAGCTGGCCGGGAATCGCGAACTCGTGCTCGGGCAGCGCGGCGATGAAGGCTTCGCCGGCGGCCTGCGCGCCCGCGCCAGCGAACGTCAGCGCCACGGTGTGCCGCGTGCCGGCGAAGGTGGCGCTGGCCCAGGGCCGTTCGGCATGGCGCAGCAGGCGGGCCTGGCCGCCGCCCAGCCGCAGCACGGCATCGAGCAGCCGCGCCCAGGGTTCGCGCGGACGGCGCGCGCTGCCGGCATTGCCCAGCATCGAGCGCGTGGCGGCGGGATCAATCTGCATGGTGGTTCTCCAACGGGTGTTCGGCGGTAAGCGCGGGGTGGTGGCCGGCGAGGTAGCCGGCCATGAAGCGTTCGATGCGCGCGGCGGTATCGGCGCGGGGCGTGCGGCCGTTGCGCAAATCCCCCACGAAGCGCGGATCGTGCGCGGCCAGCCGGCCGAACTTGGTCCACGGCATGCCGGTGCGGCGCAGGAATGTTTCGATCTGGCGAATCAGCATCTCGCCTCCCTGTTGTGCTGACGATTCGAAGTTCCCTATTTGTTCCCATTGAAATCCTACTTGTCTAGGAAAAATACTTCGTCTAGGAAAAGGCCATGGCTTCTTCCCTGACATCCGCCGATCCGCGCGCGCGCCTGCTGGCCCTGGCCGAAGGCCGCGGGATCAGCTTGTCCCAGCTTTCCGCGCTGATCGGGCGCAATGCCAGCTATCTCCAGCAATTTGTGCGCAAGGGCAGCCCGCGCAAGCTGGAAGAGACGGATCGCCGCACGCTGGCGCGCTTCTTCGGCGTGGCAGAGGGCGAGCTTGGTGCGCCAGAGGAAATTTCCTCCATTCCCGAAGGAAAAGCCCCGCGTGTCGGCTGGGTCGCGGTGCCGCGCCTGGCGCTGGGGGCGTCGGCCGGGCCGGGCGCGCTGGCGGACGACGAACAACCGGTCGGCGCGTTCGGTTTCACCGCCGACTGGCTGCGGCGGCAGGGGCTGGAACCGGCGATGCTGTCGGCCATCGCGGTTGCCGGCGATTCGATGGAACCGACGCTGCGCGATGGCGACGAGATCCTGGTCGATCGCACGCCCCGCCCGCCGCGCGATGGCATCCACGTGGTCATGGTCGAAGGCGCGCTGCTGGTGAAACGGCTCGACATGGGGCGGCCCGGCACCATCGGCCTGATCAGCGACAACGACGCCTATTCGCGCGTCGACCTGCCCATGGCCGAAGTGCGGGTGATCGGCCGGGTGGTGTGGAAGGCCGGCCGGCTGTGAAAGGGCGTGGGCGGCGAAGCATTGATTATCGCGCCCCGTGCCGCCATCTGGCGGACATGAGCGAAGAGACCCAACCGCCGCTGCGGATCGGCATCGTGCCGGTAACCGCGTTCGAGCAGAACTGCTCGCTGATCTGGTGCACGCACACCATGCGCGGCGCGCTGGTCGATCCGGGCGGCGATCTCGATCGGCTGAAGCAGGCGCTGGAAAAGACCGGGGTGACGCTGGAGAAGATCCTCGTCACCCATGGCCACATGGATCACTGCGGCCAGGCCGGCGTGCTCGCGAAAGAAATGGGCGTGCCTATCGAAGGCCCGAACGAGGGCGACCGCTTCTGGATCGAAAGCCTGGACGATCCCAAGGCGCGCTATGGCCTGGAAGGCGAAAGTTTCGAGCCGGACCGCTGGCTTCACGATGGCGACACGGTGACGGTGGGCGATCTCACGCTCGACGTGATCCATTGCCCCGGCCACACGCCAGGCCATGTGGTTTTCGTCCACAAGCCGTCGCACGTGGCCATCGTGGGCGATGTGCTGTTCGCCGGATCGATCGGACGCACCGATTTCCCCAAGGGCGATCACGACCAGTTGCTTGCCTCGATCACGCAGAAGCTGTGGCCGCTGGGCGATGACATCACCTTCATCCCCGGCCACGGCCCGAACAGCACGTTCGGGCACGAGCGCAAGACCAATCCCTTCGTCGCGGATTCGCGGTTCGGGTGAGGGGCAGGGCCTGTTGCGTTCCCGTCGATCCTGACCCTAGAATGATGGAACCGAAGTCCGGTTCATGCTTCGTCGTCACCCTGAACTTGTTTCAGGGTCCATCATGCCTCGCGCGCAGGAGTGCTGCCGGGTGCGCGGCGGCGCCGTATGTGCGTTCGATCCTCATCGGACCTGGCGGAGAAATGGACCCTGAGCCGCAGGCCAGCGCAGCTAAACAAGTTCAGGGTGACGGCTCATTCACAGCCACGAACTTCGTTTCCACCATACTAGGCCCTGACCCTAGAATTTCCCCAGCGCGATCAGCACGGCCATCACCGCCAGGCCCAGGTGGGTGAACATCGTCACCAGCACGCCGACGACGCGCATGGGGTTCGGGGCGGTCTTGTCCATGCCGATGACGTGGGCGACGCGCGCCAGCATGAACACCGCGCCGACGATGGCGAGCCAGGTGCCGCCCTTGCCGGTCATCTCGATCGCGCCGATCAGAATCAGCGCCAGCGGCGCGTTCTCGATGAAATTGGCGTGCGCGCGCATCCGCTGCATCAGCGCGGGGTTGCCGCCATCGCCGTGGATAACTTTCGCGCTCATGCGCAGCGAAACGACCCGGATCATGATCCACAGGTTGATGATCGCGGCCGCCGCGGCCAGGCTGAGCGTGGTTTGCAGGATCATGTGGCGTTTCCCCGGTATTCGTGTCAGTGCCCCGGCGCCGGGCCGTGATTGCCCGCGCCGTGACGATGCTGGAAATGTCGGTAGTCCGCCAACGCTTGCAACGCACGCTAAATTCGCTATAGGCGCGCCTTCGCTGCCGCCGGCCTTCCAAGGTTCCGGGCGGTCTTCTACGCCAAGAACCAATTTGCAGGAACAGGTGCCGAAATGGCAGTCCCCAAAAGAAAAACCTCGCCCTCCCGCCGTGGCATGCGTCGCAGCCATGATGCGCTGAAGGTCGAAGCCTTCCACGAATGTGGCAACTGCGGCGAACTGAAGCGCCCGCACAACCTGTGCCCGGCCTGTGGCCACTACAACGGGCGCGAAATCATCGCGGTCGGTCTCTAACCCCGCGAAACTGAGGCACGTCCGATGACTTTACCGCGTATCGCTATCGACGCGATGGGCGGCGATGTGGGCGTGCGCGTGATGGTCGAAGGCGCCGCGCTCGCGCGGCGTCAGCATGATCGGTTCAAGTTCCTGCTCGTCGGCGACGAGACCAGGATCAAGGCCGCGCTGGACAGCCATCCGAACTTGCGCGGCGCTTCGGAGATTCTCCACGCCGCCGATGTCATCAGTGGCGAGGACAAGCCGAGCCAGGCCTTGCGCCGCGCCAAGACGACTTCGATGGGCATGGCGATCCACGCCGTGAAATCGGGGGCGGCGGGCGCGGCGGTCAGCGCCGGCAACACCGGCGCGCTGATGGCGATCGCCAAGCTGGCCTTGCGCACCATCCCCGGCATCGATCGCCCTGCGCTGGCCGCGCTGCTGCCCACGCTGGGCGACAACGACGTGGTGATGCTCGATCTTGGCGCGAATACCGAGTGTGACGCGCGCAACCTCGTGCAGTTCGCGATCATGGGCGCGGCCTATTCGCGCGTGGTGACCGGCCGCGCCGCGCCGCGCGTGCGGCTGCTCAACATCGGCACCGAGGAAATCAAGGGCACCGACGAGCTGCGCGATGCGGCCAACCTGCTCAAGGCTTCGGCGGCGGAGCTTTCGATGTCGTTCGATGGCTTCACCGAAGCCGACAAGCTGTGCCGCGGCGATGTCGACGTTGTCGTGACCGATGGCTTTTCGGGCAATATCGCGTTGAAGGCGGTGGAAGGCACGGCGCGATTCGTGGCCGATCTCCTGCGCAGCAGCTTTTCCAGTTCGACTCGCTCGAAGATCGGCTTCCTGATCTCGCGCCCGGCCACCGAACTGCTCAAGCATCATCTTGATCCCAACAATCATAACGGGGCCGTATTCCTGGGCCTCAACGGCATTGTCGTGAAAAGCCACGGCAGCGCGAACGCCGTCGGCGTCGCCAATGCCGTCGAGGTGACGGCGCGGCTGCTGGAGGAAAATGTGACGGAGCGGATTACCGCTGACCTGGCCCGTGTCGCGGAGGACAACCTCAAGATTACCCGCGCCGTGGGGGACGTGCGTTGACGCTTCGCTCCGTGCTGATCGGAACCGGCTCCGCGCTGCCGCGCAATGCCGTAAGCAACGCCGAACTGGCGCAGCGGGTCGATACCACCGACGAATGGATCGTCGAGCGTACCGGCATCCGCAATCGCTATATCGCCGGCCCCGATGAAACCACCGGCACGCTGGCCACCCAGGCCGGCCGCAAGGCGATCGAGGCGGCCGGGATCGATCCCGGGTCGGTGGACCTGATCGTGCTGGCTACGGCCACGCCCGATCAGACCTTTCCGGCCACGGCCACGATCGTGCAGAAGGAACTGGGCTGCAACGGCGGCATCGCGTTCGATGTCGCGGCGGTGTGTTCGGGCTTTCTCTATGCGCTGGGCGTGGCCGATTCGATGCTGCGCACCGGCATGGCCCGGCGCGCGCTGGTGATCGGCGCCGAAACCTTCAGCCGCATCCTCGATTGGGAAGACCGCACCACGTGCGTGCTGTTCGGCGACGGCGCAGGCGCGGTCGTGCTCGAAGCGCGCGACGATGGCAACGAGGACAAGCCGCGCGGCGTGCTGGCCACCCGGCTCCACGCCGATGGCGATCACAACCAGTTGCTCTATGTCGATGGCGGGCCGTCCACCACCGGTACGGTCGGCAAGGTCCGCATGAAGGGGCGCGAGGTGTTCCGCCACGCCGTGACCAACCTGGCCGAAGTGCTGAACGAAGTGCTGGCCGAAGCCGGCACCCCCGTGGCCGAGATCGACTGGGTTGTGCCGCACCAGGCCAATGCCCGCATCCTCGATGCCACCGCGCGCAAGCTGGGGCTGTCGCCCGACAAGGTCATCGTCACGGTAGACCAGCACGCCAACACCTCCGCCGCCTCGGTGCCGCTCGCGCTCGACGTGGCGGTGCGCGACGGGCGGATCAAGCCGGGCGACCTCGTGGTTCTCGAGGCCATGGGCGGCGGCTTTACCTGGGGCGCCAGCCTGATTCGGATCTGACCGGCCCCGCGCGCCGCCCGTCCACGCAGCGCCGGCTGGCGAACGATTGTGCCATTCTAAGGCATCTTTTCGGTATCGTGTTCATTCCATTGCTTTTGTGTGCATTTCCCTTATTATCCCGTCCCTGGGGCAGCAGCGACAGGGGTTGGGGGCTATGCGCTCCATGGAAACGCTTACGCGGGCAGCGATTGCCGAAGCGATCAATCGCAAGCTTGGTTTATCCCGGGCGGAATCGCTGGGTATGGTGGAAGCCATACTCACGCACGTATGCGATGCGCTTGAACGCGGTGAAAACGTCAAGATTTCGGGTTTCGGCACATTCCTGCTGCGCGACAAGGCGGAGCGAATCGGCCGCAATCCCAAGACCGGTGTGGAAGTGCCGATCACGCCGCGCCGGGTGCTGACCTTCCGCGCCAGCCAGATGCTCAAGGATCGAATAGCCGGGAAATGATCGAACAGGCCTCTCTTCCCGGCTTCGACGACGGCAAGGCCCCCGATGCGCTGCGCACGATCGGCGAAGTCGCCAAGGCGCTGGGCATTCGCCAGCATGTCCTGCGCTATTGGGAAGAACAGTTCCCGATGCTCAAGCCGCTGAAGCGTAGCGGCGGCCGGCGTTATTACCGGCCCGAGGACGTGCGCCTGCTCGCCACGATCGACCGGCTGGTCGATAAGGAAGGCTACACGCTGCGCGGCGCGCGTCTGGCGATCGAAGGCAGCGGCGATGCGAAAGCGCCGGCCGCGCCCATGGCCCCGCCACCCGCCGACCAGGCCGCCGCCACCGCGGATGACATCGCCCCGCGCCTTCGCGCGATTCGCGATACGCTGGCCCAGGCGCTCGCAGTCGCCTGAACTGGAAAAGGCCTGAACGGAAAGGGCGGGATTCGCCCGTTCAGTCCGCCGCTTCCGGCCCCAGCGCGGGATCGAGATCGCGCGGTCGCTTCAGGTGGATCAGGCGGCCGCAGCCTTCGGCCAGATCGCCCCAGTCATCGATGTCGAGCTTGAGCACCGCATAGGCGGCGGTGGGGAACTTCTGCTCCACGATATCGCGCAAGGGGCAGGTGCCATCATCGGGCACGAGATCGAAGATCAGGTCTTCCAGGCCGGGATTGTGCCCGATCATCAGGATCGAACGCGGATCGCCTTCCTGTTCGCGCAGCAGATCGAGCAGCGTGGCCGAACTGGCCAGGTAGATGCGCCGGTCCCAGCGCACTTGCGGATTGATCTGCCCGGCCGCGGACCCGATCTCTATCGTTTCGGCCACGCGCACGGCGGGCGAGGCGATGATGCGATCCCAGAAGCAGCCGTGTTCGACGAGGTGCCGCCCCATCACTTCCGCGCCCTTGCGGCCGCGCTTGTTCAGCGGGCGATCGAAATCGCGCGCGCGCTGGTCGTTCCAGTCGGACTTGGCGTGGCGGAAGAGGCCCAGGGTTTTCATGCGGCCGGATGGGTCATGATTCAGGTTGGACGCGATTCTCAGGCGAAGGTGTGGTCTCAGGCGAAGGTGTGGGTTCACAGACACTGGCCGCCAGCCGTTGTAAAGCCTCGTCGAGCGTCACGCGGCGCACGGGCGTTTCGGGCGGGAAGGCCGAAAGCAGCCGCGACGGGAACGCGGCCGAGAGCACGACGAAATGGCCGTGATCGTCGCGGCTGCGGATCAGGCGGCCAAAGGCCTGCGCCAGCCGCGCGCGGATGATGCGATCGTCATGTGCCGAACCGCCGCCGGCCAGCCGCCGCGCGCGATGCAGGATCGATGGCTTGGGCCAGGGCACTTGTTCCATCACCACCAGCCGCAGCGAGTGGCCGGGCACGTCCACTCCATCGCGCAGTGCATCCGTGCCCAGCAGCGAGGCGCGCGGATCGTCGCGGAAGATGTCCACCAGCGTCCCCGTGTCGATCGGATCGACATGCTGCGCGAACAGCGGTAGCCCGGCGCGGGCCAGCCGGTCGGCAATGCGGCCGTGGACCGCGCGCAGCCTCCGGATCGCGGTGAACAGCCACAGCGCGCCGCCGCGCGCCGCCTCGATCAGCCGCGCATAGGCGGCGGCAAGCGCGGGAATATCGCCCTTGGGCACGTCGGTCACGATCAGCACTTCGGCCTGCCGGGCATAGTCGAACGGGCTGGCGAAGGCCGACAGGCGCGGGGTGACGCCGATCTGGCCGGCGCCGCTGCGCTCCACCGCCGCGTTCCAGCCGGCATCGGTTTCGCCCTTGCCGTCCTTCAGCGTGGCCGAGGTGATCATCACCCCGTGCGCCGGTTCCAGCACGGTGCGCGCGAAAGGCTTCATCGGATCGAGCCAGCGGCGGTGCAGGCCGATGTCGAACTCGCGCGCCTCGCTGCGCTCCACCGCCAGCCAGTCGACGAATTCGGGATCGGCCGGGCCGCCCAGCCGATTGAGCAGCGCTTCCCAGGCGACCAGCAGGTCGATCCGCCAGGCCAGCGAATGGCGCGCGCCTTCGATGCGGGCGCGGCCGGGGCCGTCCAGCCAGTCGGGCGGTTCTTCAAGCAGCGCTTCCAGCCGCAGCCCCAGCCGGATCAGCGGCTGGCGCAAGTCCGCCAGCGCGGCTTCCGCCGCTTGCGCCAGTTCGATGAACGGGCCGTCCAACTGCGCGGCTTCGGTTTCCAGGCCATAGCCGGCTTCCTGCCCGCCGCTTTCATCGCGGGCATAGACGGTGGCGCGCACGGCGGCGAGCAGCGCCTCGATCGGGCCGGAGGGCGCGCCTTCGCCCAGCCGTTGCAGCCAGCCGTCGCCGGGCAGCGCCTCGGCCGCGTCGCGCGCGGCGGCGATGGCCTTGCCGCCGGCCTCGTCATAGCTGGCGATATCGGCAAGCCGCGCAGAAAGCCCGCGCCGCCGCCCTTTCGATCCGCGTTCCGGGCCGATCACCCAGCGGCGCAGTTCGATCGCCTCGGCCCCGGTCAGCGCGGCGGCGAAGGTGGAATCGGCGGCTTCGAACACGTGGTGGCCTTCGTCGAAGACGATGCGCGTCGGCCGCTGCGCCCCGTCACGCCCGCCGCCGACCCCGGCGCGCGCGGCGTTGACCATGACCAGCGCGTGGTTGGCGATGACCAGATCGGCCTGCGCACTGGCGCGCGTGGCGCGTTCGATGAAGCATTTGCGATAGTGCGGGCACCCGGCATAGACGCATTCGCCGCGCCGGTCGGTAAGCGAGGTGATGCCGCGCTGGCGGAACAGCGTGCCCAGCCAGCCGGGCAGGTCGCCGCCGATCATGTCGCCGTCCTGCGTATAGCCGGCCCAGCGCGCGACAAGCTGCGCCAGGATCGCGGCGCGGCCGTTGAAGCCGCCTTGCAGCGCGTCTTCCAGGTTGAGCAGGCACAGGTAGTTTTCGCGCCCCTTGCGCACCACCACCGGCTGGCTGCCATCGGCGCGCGGCCCGCCCCAGGCGCGGCGGCTTTCGCGGCGAAGCTGGCGTTGCAGCGCCTTGGTATAGGTGGACACCCAGACCGTGCCGCCCGATTGCTGCGCCCAGAGCGAGGCGGGGGCGAGATAGCCCAGCGTCTTGCCGATGCCGGTGCCGGCCTGCGCCAGCAGCACATGCGGCAGGCCTTCGCGGCGGCGCGGGGCAAAGGCCTGCGCGGCTTCGATCGCATAGGCGCGCTGGGTGGGGCGCTGTTCGGCCGCGCTGCCGGTCAGCAGCGCGAGCCGATCGATCACCTCGGCTTCATCCAGCGTGACTTGCGCGGGCTGCGGGCGTTCGGGCGCTTCGTCCCATTCGGGCAGGCGCGAGAACAGCCAGCGTTCGGCGCGATCGGGCATGGCGATGTGCCCGGATACGACCGAAGCCCAGGGCCAGCGCAGCCGCACCAGCGATTGCAGCGTGCTCCACGCGCCCTCGCGCTCCGCCCAGTCGGGGCTGGCGCAGGTTTCCAGCAGCACGCCCGCCGCCTGCTGCAGCAGCGCGGGCACGGCATCGTCGCCGGCCGGTTCGTCCAGCCCCAGCGCGTGGGCCAGGCCCTTGGCCGTGGGCACCACGAAACGCGCCGGATGAACGAAGGCGAACAGTTCCAGCAGATCCAGCCCGGAAAGATCGGGATAGCCCAGCCGCGTCGCCACCAGCGGTGCGTTGAGGATCAGCAGCGGCGTGTCCGCCGCCGCCATGATCGCCTCGCCCTTGCCGATGCCGCGCGTGGCACCGCCGCGATCGAGCAGGCTCGCCTCTCGCAGCCAGCAGCCGCCATGGCTGGCATGGAGCGAGGGAAGGGCAAGGGCGGGCATGGCGCGAAGACCCTAGAACACAACTGGCCTAGAACACAACTGGAACGGGGGGCAAGCGCGGCAGGGTGCGGTTTCCGCGCATTTTCGCGCAAAGGGCGCGGGGTCTGCGCTGGGATCAGGCCGTTTCGCCCAGGCGATCGGGCAAGGCGGCGATGGCGGCGCGAACCTTGCGGATGATCGCATCGCGTGTGGCGCGCATGTCGTGCGGGCGCGATCCGGCCCACCAGCGCACCAGCACTTCCACGCTCTTGCCTTTCATGTCCTGGGCATAGACATCGACGCCGCGCTCGCTGGCCACGGTGTCGATCTCTCGCACGGCGGTGTGGATCGCCTGCGTGGCGGCATCGAGGTCCGCGTCGTCGGGCAGGTTCACCACCAGTTCGAAACGGCGCAACGGGCTGTCGGTCAGCACTTCCACGGGATTCTTGAACAGGATCGCGTTGGGCACGATGGTCAGTTCGTTGGACGGGGCGCGGACATGCGTTTCGCGCAAGGTGATCCGCTCGACGCGGCCGTTGATGCCCTGGCAGACGATCAGATCGCCAATGCGCATCTTGTCGCGCAGCATGATCAGCACGCCGGCCAGGAAGTTCTGGAAAATGTCCTGGAAGGCAAAGCCGATCGCCACCGCGCCGATGCCCAGTCCGGCGAACAGGCTGGCCGGGGTCAGGCCGGGCATGGCCACCGTCGCCGCGATCATCAGGCCGATCAACCAGATCGCCAGCCGCACCAGCGTTTCGCTCAACTGCTTCAGATTGTCGCGCATCGGGGCCTTGCTGGTCAGCCGATCGGCAATGCGGACGGCGGATCGCGCCACCAGCCAGGTGATCAGGATGATCGCCACGGCGATTGCCAGCGTGGGCACCTGCGCCACAAAGCCCTGGGCCATGGCGTCTATCTGGCGGTGCAGCGTTTCAAAGGCATTCATATGGCTTTCCCGTCTGTCTTGGGTGGGAAAACCGGGCTGGCGGCCAAGGGTTCCGCCCGCGCCGCATCCCTTGGCCCTTGCGAAAGCGGCGCAAAGCCGCAAAAGGCCGGGGATGACCGAAGACCAGCTCCGCATCGCCGCCCAGACTTCGAAGGCATGGCCGTTCGAGGAAGCCCGCAAGCTCGTGAAGCGCTATCCGCAGGGCAAGACGGATGCGAGCGGGCAGGTGGTGCCGGTGCTGTTCGAAACGGGCTATGGCCCGTCGGGCCTGCCGCACATCGGCACGTTCCAGGAAGTGCTGCGCACCACGCTGGTGCGCCGCGCCTATGAAACGCTGACCGGCGGCGCGCCGACGCGGCTGGTGGCCTTTTCGGACGACATGGATGGCTTGCGCAAGGTGCCCGACAACGTGCCCAACCAGGGGCTGCTGTCCGCCTATATCGGCCACCCGCTGAGCCGCATTCCCGATCCGTTCAACCGGTACGAAAGCTTCGCGCACCACAACAACGCGATGCTGCGCGAATTCCTCGATCGCTTCGGATTCGAATATGAATTCGTCTCGGCGGCGGACCGTTACAACGCCGGCGCGTTCGACGATGCGCTGAAGAACGTGCTGCGCAACTATGACGCGATCATGGGCGTGATGCTGCCCACGCTGCGCGAGGAACGCCGCAAGACCTATTCGCCGGTGCTGCCGGTATCGCCCACCACGGGGCAGGTGCTGCAAGTGCCGATCGAAGTGGTCGATGCCGAAGCCGGCCTGGTGCGCTTCGAGGATCTGGGCGAGACGGTGGAAAGCTGCATCTTCGGCGGCCATGCCAAGCTGCAATGGAAGGTCGACTGGGCGATGCGCTGGGTGGCGCTTGGCGTCGACTATGAAATGAGCGGCAAGGACCTGACCGACAGCGTCACCCAATCGGGCAAGATCGCCCAGGTGCTGGGCGGCCGCCGGCCCGAAGGCCTGATCTATGAGCTGTTCCTGGACGAAAAGGGCGAAAAGATCTCGAAATCGAAGGGCAACGGGCTGACCATCGACCAGTGGCTGACCTATGGCAGCGAGGAAAGCCTGGGCTTCTACCTGTTTCGCGAACCCAAGAGCGCCAAGCAGCTCCACATCGGCATCATCCCGCGCGCGGTCGATGAATACTGGCAGTTCCGCGACAAGCTGGCCGAACAGCCGGTCGAACAGAAGCTGGGCACCCCGGTGTGGCACTTGCTGCGCGCCAATGGCGCGGCGGCGGCGGCGGGGGACGAGACACTTCCCGTCACTTATGGCCTGCTGCTGAACCTGGTCGGCGTGCTGGGCGCGGGCGCGACGCGCGATCAGGTGTGGTCCTACCTGGGCAACTACGTCGAAAACGCCGATCCCGCCGCGCATCCGGCGCTCGACACGCTGGTGACGTGCGCGCTGGCCTACAACCGCGATTTCATCGCGCCCACGCTGCTGCGCCGCAAGCCCGAAGCCAACGAAGCCGCCGCGCTCGCCGCGCTCGACGAGGAACTGGCGGCGACCGCCGATGGCGCGAGCGCGGAGGAATTGCAGAACCTCGTCTACGAGATCGGCAAGGACCCGCATTACGGCTTCGACCAGTTGCGCGACTGGTTCACGGCGCTTTACGAAACGCTGCTCGGCTCGTCGCAAGGGCCGCGCATGGGCAGCTTCATCGCGCTTTATGGCGTGGAAAATACGCGGCGGCTGATCGCGGAAGCACTGGAGGGGTAGCGTTCGGGGCCGGGTTCAGCCCAGTCCTCTGCCACATGCCGCCTCCGTTCGTGTCGAGCGTAGTCGAGACACGTGGCGCGCGGTGTCTCGACTTGGCCCAAAGGGCGAAGTTTATCCTGAGCTTGGCGAAGGGCTCGACATGAACGGATGGGAACAGGATCGGGCACAAACTCCGCCCCGCCGCCCTATCGCTGCCCCGCGATCCAGCGGCCGATCTTCGCTTCCAGCACGGGCAGGGGCAGCGCGCCCGATCCCAGCACCTGTTCGTGAAAGGCGCGGATGTCGAACTTTGCGCCCAGCGCGGTTTCGGCTTCGCGGCGCAGCCGCTGGATGGTGAGCGAGCCGATCTTGTAGGACAGCGCCTGCGCCGGGATCGCCACATAGCGGTCGACCTCGGCCTCGGCATCGGTGCGGCCCATGCCCGAATTGGCCAGCATGTAGTCGATCGCCTGGTCGCGGCTCCAGCCCTTGGCGTGCAGCCCGGTATCGACGACGAGGCGCATGGCGCGCAGCATCTCGTCGTCCAGCGTGCCCCAGTGCTGCATCGGGTCCTTGTAGAAGCCCATTTCGTAGCCCAGCGTTTCGGCATAGAGCGCCCAGCCTTCGACGAAGGCGTTGTTGCCATCGAAGCGCTGGAAGGCGGGAAGCTCGGTGTTTTCCTGCGCCAGGCTGATCTGGAAATGATGCCCCGGCGCGCCTTCGTGCAGGTAAAGCGTGGTCATGCCGGTCAGGAAGCGGCTCGGCAGGTCATAGGTGTTGTAATAGAAAATGCCCGGCCGCGTGCCGTCAACCGAACCCTGGTTGTAGCTGCCGCCCGCCTCGAAGCGCTCGCTATAGGCGGGGTAGGGCTGGATGATCAGCGGCGATTTGGGCACGCGCAGGAAAAAGCGCGGGATCTGCGCGTCCACCGCGCGCGCGATGGCGGCGAAGCCATCGGACAGTTCCTCGCGCGATTTGGGGTGAAAGCGCGGATCGGTGCGCATCTGGTCGAAGAAATCGCGCAAGCGCCCGGCATGGCCCAGTTCGGCCTGCACCCCGGCCATCTCGCGCTGGATGCGGGCCACTTCGTCAAGGCCAAGCCGGTGCACGGCATCGGGATCGAGGCGCAGCGTCGTTTCCCGCTCGATCATCAGGCGGTACAGCGCGGCGCCGCCCTTCATGGCGGAAAGGCCCACGCTGTCGCGCGCGGCGGGCAGGTATTCGTCGGCCAGGAAGGCGCGCAAGCGGCGATAGGCGGGATAGACCGTTTCGCCGATCGTGGTGGCATAGGCGGCGCGCAGCGCGGGGCGGGCGCTTTCGGGCACGCTTGGCGGGAAATCGAGCGTGGCGGCATAGAACGGCGATCGTTCGATCGGTTCGGCCAGCAGCGCATCGATCTGCGCGATCATGTTGCGCACCGTCAGCTTCGATTCGACGACATCGGCCGCCATGCCCTGCCGCAGGCGCAGGACCGCGGTATCGAGCACGCCGGCGAAGGCCTGCTGGAGTTGCAGCGCATAGCGATAGTCGGCCTCGGTGCGATAGGCGATCACGCCATCGCGCGCCATCAGCGTGGGAAATTCGACATGCAGCCCGCCGAAATGGTTGAACGGGCGAACCCGCGTCAGCGCGCGCACATCGGGGCGCAGCCAGGCCACTTCGCGCTGCTTGGCGATGCGGAACACGTCATAGGAAATGCGGCTTTCGGGCGAGAGTCGCGCGGCGTCGATCGTCGCCAGCGCGGCCAGCCCCTGCTGCCCCGAAGCCAGTTCGCGCCGGTCCAGCCGGTCGGTGTAAAGCTGGGCGAGCGCGGCGGGATCGATCCGCTCGCCCCGATAGAGCGCTTCAAGCGGATCGAGACCGGCCTCGCGCGCTTCGTCCTCGTCGAAGATGCGCACCAGCCGCGCTTCCTCGGCGGCCCGGGCATAGGCGGGAGTGCTGTCGGCGGGGGAGGCGGCCTGCTGCGCACTGGCCGGCGCGGCCAGCAGCGATCCCGCCAAGGCCAGCGCGAGCAGCGTCCACCGACCTGCCACGAAGGGACGTGGGGGAAGCGATCCGGTTGTGGCAAACCTCAGCCCCATGGCCGCGTCCTGAACCATTTGGTGACGACGTATTTCACGCCCTGCACCACCGGCCTTGCGGCATGGACCACTGCGGGGTTGGGCGTGCCATCGGGGCGGGCGTTGTTCCAGACCAGCAGCGCGCCGGCCTGCGGCGGAATGTTGATGCCGATGTTGGGAAAATCGGTAATGCCGCCTTCCTCCACTTCGTTGAGATAGGCCATCGCCGTCCAGCTTCGCTGGCCGCCGCGCGCCTGTTCCATCGGCCAGTAGAACGCGGCGGGATCGAACCAGTCGTAATGGGCGTGGAATTCCTGGCCGGGGCGATAGCGCTGGCCCTGCACCAGTTCGCCCCAGGCCGGATCGATGCCCAGCAGATCGCAGATCCGCCGTTCGACCATGCGCACCACGCTGTCGAGCGGGTCGATGTCGCCCGAGTAGCTGGTGCGATAGGCGCCGCCCGTTTCCGGGTCATAGACGGGCGAAGGCCGTGCCACGACATCGATCAGTTCGATCAGGCGCGTGCATTCCGATGTGCTTAGAAAGCCGCCGATCGCAAAGATTTCCGCGCTTTCCACCGGAACCTTGTAGGCTGCGGGGTCTGCGGCGAGGCGCGCGCGAACCGCTTCGCCCAGCCGCGCGAGCGCGGCCGCATCGTTGCGCGGGGGCCTGGTCACGGGCGAAGGAACGGCGCGGCGGGCATCGTGCCGGACTGCTTATCCGATGCGCGGCGCAGGGCAAGCAAAAGCCGCTTGCCCCTGCCGCTGGCATGCGGCACTTTCGCGCCATGACACACCCCGGCAACACTGCCTCGCGCTATTCGCGCGGCGCCATCGTCTTTCACTGGGTCATCGCGGCGCTGATCGTGCTCAATTTCGCGGCGGCCTGGATTTCCGAGGATTTGCCCAAGGAACAGCACCAGCAGGTCATGCTCAACCACAAGGCCATCGGCATGCTGATCCTGGGGCTGACGGTGCTGCGCATCGTGTGGCGGCTGACGCATCGCCCGCCGCCGCTGTCCGAAACGCTCAAAACCTGGGAAGTGGCGCTGGCCAAAGTTGTGCATGGCCTGTTCTACGTACTGATGATCGCGATCCCGTTTGCCGGCTGGGCGATGTCCTCTGCTTTCAGCGGCGGGCAGCCGGTGGGCTTTTTCGGCCTGTTCGCCATTCCCGGCCTGCCGTTCCAGGCGGACAAGGCGCTGGCCGGAGTGTTCCACGAAGTTCACGAACTGGGCGCCACGCTGATGCTGGTGCTGCTGGCGCTGCACGTGGCCGCCGTGATCAAGCACGCGGTGATCGATCGCGATGGCACGATGCAACGCATGCTGCCCTGGGGCCGCACCGCCTGAGCCTGCCTCAATCCCAAATGGGTCATCATCGCGTTGGCAAAAGCGGCCAAAGGCGATCGGCTCCCGAACCCGGTTCAGCATGACGATCCGCGGGGAGGGCCGATGATCCTGTCCAAACCCAGCCATCCGGTCGTGCGTCCGCACAGGACATACTCGCAAAAAAGCCCCCGCATGCACCAGGGCACGCGGGGGCCTTTCATTGCCGGACTTACCAGAAGAAGTCGTAGATCACGTCCACCACTTCGCCGCTGTAGATATCGACCAGCACGACATCGTCGTAATAGCGCACCCAGCGATAGGGTCCGTAGGCGGCGGGCAGGCGGTAGTCCCACGGATCGTTGATCAAGTAGCGGCTGCCGAAGAACAGCGAATCCAGCCTGAACCCGATGCCCAGCCGACGATAGCTGTAGCCGCGATAGGGCGCGTAGTAGCTGCCGAGCCGATAGGTGTGGCGATTGCTCGACCGCCAGCCCTGCCAGTTATAGCGATTGTCGTTGCGCCACTGCCGGTTCCAGTTGCGCGAATCGTTGTGGCCCCAGCGGTTGTTGCTGTCGCGCCAGCGCTCGTTGTCGCGCCGGCCGTCGTTGTCCCGCCAGCGATCGTTGCCACGGCGATTGTTGTTGTCGCGCCAGCGGTCGTTGTCGTTGCGGGCATTGTCGTTGCGCGTGTGGTCGGCCCGGTCGCGGTTGCCGTCCCAGCGCCCGTCGCGCCCATCGCGCCCGTTGCGCCCATCGCGATCCCCGCCCGACCAGGCCGGGTTGCGGTTGCCGTCGCGGCCGGGGGTGCCGCTGTTGACGGTGCCGCCGCTTTGGCTTGACCAGCGCTGCGGCCGGCCTTGCGCGCTTTGCGCGGCCTGCTCCTGCCGCAGCGCGGGCGACGAGCGATCGACCCCGCCACGCCAGTTGCCGCGCACTTGCGCCTGACTGGTGCTGGACGGCCCGGTGCTGGACGGGCTGCTGCTGGTTTGCGGCGCGCTGGCCGGGCCGCCGCCGCCTTGCGACGAAGCGCCGTTCCAGCGCGAACCACGGCCGTTGCCGTTATTGCCGCCCCAGTTGCCGCCACCACCGCCGCCACGCTGGACGCTGGCGGCGCCATCGCCGCCGCCGCGCCACTGGCCGCGTTCCTGTGCGCTGGCGGATGCGGGCAGCGCGATCAGCGCCAGGCCCGCGGCAAGAGCGGCGAGGCCGCCCGAATTCAAGAGTTTACCAACGGTCATGCTAGACCTCCATCCCAAACGCCGCGTGCATGGCGGCGACTGTTGATGAAGGTCTACCCCTGACGCACTGTCGCAATTCTGAACCGGCCTGATAGCCTTCTGTTCATAATTGCGGCGGCGAAGATTAACGCGTCAGCTTCTTGTAGGCGAGGCGCGTCGGCCGGTCTGCCGCATCGCCCAGGCGGCGGCGCTTGTCTTCCTCGTAGGATTCGAAGTTGCCTTCGAACCATTCGACGTGGCTGTTGCCTTCGAAGGCCAGGATATGCGTGGCGAGGCGATCGAGGAAGAAGCGATCGTGGCTGATGACCACGGCGCAGCCCGCGAAATTCTCGATCGCGTCTTCCAGCGCGGCCAGCGTTTCGACGTCGAGATCGTTGGTCGGTTCGTCGAGCAGCAGCACGTTGCCGCCGGTCTTGAGCATCTTGGCGAGGTGGACGCGGTTGCGCTCACCACCCGAAAGCTTGCCGACGTTCTTCTGCTGGTCTTGGCCCTTGAAGTTGAACGCGCCGACATAGGCGCGCGTCGAGGCGTCGTGGCCGTTGACCTTCATATAGTCCAGCCCGTCCGAAATCTCTTCCCAGACGTTGTGCGCGGGATCGAGATGGTCGCGGCTCTGGTCGACATAGCCCAGCCGCACCGTCTCGCCGATCGAGATTTCGCCCGAATCCGGCTTTTCCTGCCCGGTGATCAGCTTGAACAGCGTGGACTTGCCCGCGCCGTTCGGCCCGATCACGCCGACGATGCCGCCCGCCGGCAGCGTGAACGACAGGTCTTCGAACAACAGCTTGTCGCCAAAGGCCTTGGAGATGTTCTTGGCCTCGATCACCTTGCCGCCCAGCCGCTCGGGCACCTGGATGACGATCTGGGCCTTGCCGGGGATGCGGCCGTCCTGCGCCGAGACGAGATCGTCGAACTTGCGGATACGCGCCTTCGATTTGGTCTGGCGCGCGGCCGGGGTCTGCCGGATCCATTCGAGTTCGCGCGTGATCGCCTTCTGGCGGCCGCTTTCCTCGCGGTCCTCCTGCTCAAGCCGCTTGGCCTTCTTTTCCAGGTAGGTGGAATAGTTGCCTTCGTAGGGGAAGTACTTGCCCCGATCGAGTTCGAGGATCCAGCCGACCACGTTATCGAGGAAGTAGCGGTCGTGGGTGATCATCAGCACCGCGCCGTGGTATTCCTTGAGGTGGTTTTCCAGCCATTCGACGCTTTCGGCATCGAGGTGGTTGGTCGGTTCGTCGAGCAGCAGGATGTCGGGCTTCTGGATCAGCAGCCGGGTCAGCGCGATGCGGCGCTTTTCGCCGCCCGACAGGCTGTCCACGCTCCAGTCCGAAGGCGGGCAGCGCAGCGCTTCCATCGCGATCTCAAGCTGGTTGTCGAGCGTCCAGCCGTCCACCGCGTCGATCTTTTCCTGCAGCGTGCCCATCTCTTCCATCAGGGCGTCGAAATCGGCGTCCTCGGGCGGATCGGCCATGATGTTGCTGATTTCGTTGAAGCGATCGACCAGGTCGGCGGTTTCGCGTGCGCCGTCCTTGACGTTTTCCAGCACCGTCTTGCTCTCGTCGAGCTGGGGTTCCTGCTCAAGATAGCCGATGGTAATGTTCTCGCCGGCCCAGGCCTCGCCGGTGAAATCGGTGTCGATGCCGGCCATGATCTTGATCAGCGTCGATTTGCCGGCGCCGTTCGGGCCGACGATGCCGATCTTGGCACCCTGGTAGAATTGCAGGCTGATATTGCTCAGCACCGGCTTGGAAGCGCCGGGGAAAGTCTTGGTCATGCCCTTCATGACATAGGCGTATTGCGCGGCCATCGAGAGTCCTCTGGGGAATGCGATCGGGGAAAGTTGCGAGCGCTCTACAGGCGCGGGCGCGCTGCCGCAAGCGGGGGGCTTGCGTTCCCGCGCGCGTCTTCCGATGTGGGGTGCGATACGCGAATTCTGCCACGTTTGCCTTATGAAGGAGCCGGCGATGACCAAGTACCTGCACACGATGATCCGCGTGACCGACCTGGACGAGACGATCCGCTTTTTCGAACTGCTGGGCCTGCGCGAAACCGGCCGCATGGAAAGCGAAGCCGGCCGCTTCACGCTGTGCTTCCTGGCCGCGCCGGGCGACGAGGCGGCGCAAGTGGAACTGACCTACAACTGGGATCCGCAAGACTATGGCGGTGGCCGCAATTTCGGCCATCTCGCCTATCGCGTCGACGATATCTACGCGACCTGCCAGACGCTTGCCGATGCCGGCGTGACCATCAACCGCCCCCCGCGCGACGGCCACATGGCCTTCGTGCGCACGCCCGACGGCATTTCGATCGAACTCCTCCAGACCCCCGCCGCCGCCCCGGCCGAGCCGTGGGCGTCGATGCCCAATGTCGGCGAGTGGTGAAGGGGCCGTAGGGTCGTGATGTAAGGAAAATGGTCGGGGAGACAGGATTCGAACCTGCGACCCTCTGGTCCCAAACCAGATGCGCTACCAGGCTGCGCTACTCCCCGACCTTTCGGTGGCCGTCTGGCCACGTCCCTGCGGCTCTGGTGGGCCCGGCAGGATTCGAACCCGCGACCTAGCCGTTATGAGCGGCCAGCTCTAACCGCTGAGCTACAGGCCCCCTTTGCCGCGCCCGCCACGACCCATCGGATCGCCGCCGGACGAGTGCCGTTAGCCCGCCTGTCGCCGCTAGGCAAGCTCCACCGACGAAAGGATCTCGCCGACTCTGGATGGCGCCACGCCGCGCCGGGCGAGATAGCCCAGAACTTCGCGCCACCAGTCGTAGAACCGGTCGAGATCGGCGGCGCTGCGCACGTAGGGCGAATGGCCCGGCGCCAGCGAGGGGCTGTGGAACGAGAACACCAGCACCGGCAGCCCTTCGTCGAGGGCGATGTCGATGCCGCGGATGGCCTCGGTGACGCTGACCCCTTCGGGGGTGAGGGGAATGCGTTCCAGCATGCCGATGCGGGCCAGCGCGCCGCGCAGCTTCGGCATGCGCCACAAGCTGGGATAGAGCCAGTGCCCGATCTGGCGCAGCAGGCCCCAGTATACCGTGGTCAGCGGCAGTTCCATCAACCCGCCGGGGCTGCCCAGCCAGTAGGGCCGCACCGGATGGTCGCGGAAATTCGGCCCGCCGGTGGAACTGTAATCGAAGCCCGCGCGCACCGAACTGTCGATGGCCAGCCCGCATTCCTCGAGGATCGAGGCCGACGACGGGCCGACGCCATAGCGCCCGGCGCGATAGATCAGCGGCGCCTTGCCCAGGTTGCTTTCGATCGCATCGCGCAGGCGGCGAAACTTCTCGCGCTCGAGCCTGGTGGGGAGATTGCCGGAAAAGCTGTTGAATTCGTTGACGTCTTCATCGAACGGCGGGCTGACCCAAGGGTGCAGTTGCACGCCCACTTCGGCGCGGCCGGCGGCCAGCGGCGCGCGCAGCACTTCGGCCGCGACCGGGCTGGTGGCGACGGGATAATCGACGAGGTAGATCGGCACGACGCCGAATTTTTCGCAGAACTGCTGGAAGCGGGCGATATCGGGAATGGTATCGAGCGTGTGGCCATCGCGGCGCAGCGGCGCGCCCCAGTCAAACTCTTCCTCGGTATCGACCGTGACGATGAACTTCTGGCCGAATCCTTCGCGGAACCGGACGAAATCCGGCGTCCCCGGCAATTCGGGAATGCTTACACTAGACAAGGCCCAGCCCCCCATGCCGAGATACATCGCGTCCTCCCGCCAGATGACGAGCGATGCTTATGCGGCAAAAGTCTTAAGGGACCGTTGGGTATGATCAGGACGCGGCGTGGTCAATCCCGGCCGGGCGTTCCGCTGCCGCGCCATCGGTTTCGCGCGGGGCATCCGCGGCATCGCAGACGGCTGCCGGCGCGGCGACGGCCATTGCGGCGGTGGGCAGCGTCAGGCGCAGCTTGTCGCCCCGGCGGTCCAGCGTGCCATGCGCGGCGCGGGCTTCGGCGCGGGCGAGGCGCAAGGCAAAGCCCACGCCGAACATCCCCGCCGCCAGTGCTTGCGGCTGGCCGCCGCCGGTGTGGAACAGGGCTTCGTCCTCGCGCGCGGCCAGCGCGGCGGGCAGGCGCACCGACACGCGCACCGCGCCATCGCGTTCACGCGCGCGCAGCCGGATCATTTCGCCCGGAGCGGCCGCGCCGGCCAGCGTCGCCAGCAAGCGCCAGATCAGCCGCTCGGCCTCGCCGCGCTCGGTCGCCACGGGCAGCGCCGGGGCTTCCATCTCGACCACGAAGCCGCTGCGGCGCGGTTGCGAAAAGGCGGCAAGCTGGGCGACGGTGGCGGTGATGACATCGGCCAGATCACAAGCGCCGGGATCGAACGCCAGCGCGCCGCTGTCCAGCCGGGCCAGCCGTTCCAGTTCCTCGAACCCGGCCAGCATGCGCGCCGCATCGCCGGCGATGGTGGCGGCCAGTGCGCGGTATTCGTGCGGGGTCGGCCCGAACAACTGCTGCTGGATCACTTCGGCAAAGCCCTGGATGGCGTTCACCGGGGTGCGCAGTTCATGCAGGATCTGGCGCATCCGATCGCTTTGGGGATGCGCGGGGGAGGGCGCTTCGCCGGCGGGCCGGGGCGCGGGGCGGCGCATGCGGCCAAGATAGCCGGTGAAACGCCCCCCCAGCGGTTCGAACCGGGGTGTCGCGTCGATCCGCCATTCGCCCTCGATCGCCGGCGCGCCGGTGATCGCCACGCGTTCGCGCGTGATCGGCTGGCGGCGGCGCATCGCGAAAACCAGCCCCGGCCCCGCTTGCAAGGGCGCTTCGGGATCGCGGGCGGCCAGGCGCAGCCCCACGGTCATCGGCGCCATCGCCGGTTCGGCCCAGACGATGCGGCCTTCGGTGTCGGTGGCGAAATCGAAGGCGGCGGCATGGGCCGGGCGCGGCTCGTTCAGCGGCAGGCGCGGCGCATCGCCGCCGTGGCGCAGGCCCGACGCATCGAATTCGCCGGCGCGGCGGGTGCGGCGGAAAGCCTCGATCCGGCGGACGATCGCGCCGATGCCATCGTTGCGGCCCGGCGGCGGCGCGGGAAGCGCGGTGATGGATGTCGGCGCGGGGTCGGCGTCGTTGGCGGGGGTCGGACGAGAGACGGCGGCGGGCGCGGCCGGGGCCGCTTCGGGCGCAGCCGTTTCCGGCGCAACCGTTTCAGACAGGGCCACGCTATCGGCGGGCGGCAGGCCCCGGTCATGCACGCCCAGCCGCGACAGCAGCACCGCCACATCGGGCGCCAGATCGCGGCGCTGGCGCAGGAAGGCGCGCGCGTGGGCGGGCAGCGCGGGAACCAGGTCTATCCACTGGTCGGTGTTGAGGTCCGCCGCGGCGATGGTGGCGGCGGCAATCGCCGGCTCCGCGCCGGCCAGCGTGGCGACAAGGCGCGGATTGCGCAGTCGCAGGCCCTGTTCGCCCAGCATCGCGGCGCGCACCGGCGCGGCGACGGTGCCCGAAAGGTCGCCCAGTCGCAAATAGGCCTGGTCCACCTGATCGCCCTGTGCGTCCACCGGCAGCGTGCCCAGCAGATCGAGCAATTGCCGATACTGGATGCGCGCGATGACCTCGCCGGTGGCCGGTTGCCGCAGCACCGTGGCAAGGCGATCGTCGAAATGCATCCTGGCTCCGCACAAGACCGGCGACGCAACGGGCGGCCGGAAGGGGTGAACTGGCTTCCTACCAGTTTCGCGGCGCAGCGAAAGGCTGCGCTTGAGGTGCGTTGCAAAGCGGGACGATTGCGCTAGAACATAATAATATTAGCGCATGAAGGGCACACAGGTGGCGGAAATTGCCCTATGGGGATTTCCAGGCATCGTGAGCCGTTCGAGGGGAGGGCAGTTCGAGGGGGATATGGCGAATCTGGATCAGATCGACCGTCGGCTTCTGGCGGAATTGCAGGACGATGGCCGCATGACCACTGTCGAACTGGCCCAGCGCGTCGGGTTGACCGCGCCGCCCTGCCTGCGCCGCGTGCGTGCGCTGGAGGATTCGGGCGTCATTCGCGGCTATCATGCCGAACTGGACCCTTCGAAGCTGGGCTTCGCCATTACCGTGTTCGCGCTCGTCAGCCTGAAAAGCCAGGCCGAGGAAGCGCTGCGCCAGTTCGAGGACCATGTCAGCGCGCTGCCCGAAGTGCGCGAATGCCACATGCTGAACGGCGAGATCGATTTCGTCCTGAAAGTCGTCAGCCGCGATTTGCAGAGCTTCCAGGAATTCCTCACCTCGAAGCTGACGCCCGCGCCCAACGTGGCCAGCGTAAAAACTTCGCTGACCATCCGCACGGCCAAGCAAGTGCCGGGCGTGCCGCTCGATATCGAATAATAGGCCAGACCCGACAGGCCCGCGCTTACAGCGCGGCGGCAGCGTCCAGCGCCAGCAGATAGCTGCGCGCGCCGAAGCCCGCGATCGAACCTTTCGCCGCCATGCCGACATAGCTCTTGTGGCGAAACGCCTCGCGCGCATGGGGGTTGGACAAGTGCACCTCGATCACGGGCGTGCGGATCGAACGGATCGCATCGTATAGCGCCACGCTGGTGTGGGTGAACGCGCCGGCGTTGAGCAGCACCGCCTGCGCGCCTTCGGCTTGCGCTTCGTGCAGCCAGTCGACCAGATGGCCTTCGTGGTTGGACTGGCGCATATCCACCGAAAGCCCCAGTTCGCCGGCGCGATCTTCGAGCAGGGCGGCGATATCGTCGAGCGTGTCGCTGCCGTAGATTTCCGGCTCGCGCAGGCCGAGGAGATTGAGGTTGGGTCCGTTGAGGACGTAGATCAGCTTGTTCGCCATGGCCTTATCCCTAAGCCGGCCATCGGGGCGAGGCAAGCGTGTGGCTTGATCCCCGGCGATCGGGGCTTACGGGGCTTAGCCCGGCACGGGTTCCTCGACCACGCCATCGCTGTTGGCGGTGGTCTCGCCCTCGTTGTGCGCCGCCGGTTCCGGTTCGGGGTCATCGGCGAAGGATTGGGCCGCCGGCTGGCCAGCGCGGGCGGCCGCCGCGGCGGCTTCGGCGGCTTTCTGGGCCGCGACGGCGCGAGTGGCGGCGGCCTCGGCGGCGGCGACTTTGGCGTTCATTTCCTCATCGCGCGATTGGCACGCGGCCAGCAGCAGCGCCGGCGCCATCGCGATCAGCAGGCCGATGGTCCTGACGCGGCTGCGTCGGAATGCGGTTGCGGCGTTGCTCACCCGGGTACTCCGTCTATCCGCGCACACAGCGGCGCGATGGGGTCTTCAACCCGGCGCTATAGCGGCAAAACCACTTAGCCTTTGTTAACCGCGCGGCCCATCGGCGCGGCCCTCAGCGATCGCTGCCCGAAACCTTGCCCCACTGGCGCGCGGCCGTATAGCCAAGATAGCCCGTGCCGAAGAGCGCATAGAGCGGTTCAGGCAGGCCGTTCAGATACGCGGTCATGCCGCTGGCGATGGCGCCCGCTGTGGCCGGGCTGATCGCCCCCAGCACGCCCATGGGCAGCGCGCACAGGATCAGCGCGTACATCACGTACAGAAAGCTCGGCCGTGCGCGGCTGGTCCAGGGATCGGTGGAACTGGCTTCGGCCACGATGGCGGAAAGCTGGGCTTTCAGCGTTTCCAGTTCCTGCGATCCCTGCAATCGCAGCAATTCCAGCTTGGCGCGATCACGCGCGCCCTTGTCGGGGATGACCTTGTCGATGATCGCGGCGATCGGCCCGATAAGCGCTTCGAGGATTGGCATGGTCCAGCTCCGTCTGCCAGGGGAGCGAATCGAAATAACCAAATAGGTTCATGTAGGAAACAGCAAACCCCCGTTCGGGCTCAGGATCCGGCCGCCAGTGGGATGACCGTGCAGGCGATGGTGCCGCCCTGGGCGAAGGCCGCGCTGCATTGCTGGCCGGGGGTCACCGCATGGACGCCGGTGATCGCGCCGGTCGAGAGCAGGGTGCCGGCCGGCAGCGCGATGCCCATGCGGTGCAGGCGGTTGAGCGCGAAGGCGACCGCCGCCAGCGGGCCGCCGGGCAGTTCGGATGCGGCCTTGCGCGCGACCTCGCTGCCGTCGATGGTCACCGCGGCGACCATCGCGGCGGGATCGGCGATCGCTACCTTGGGGCCAAGGATCAGGCCGATGTTGTTGCCGAACCCGGCGATCGTCGCCAGCGCGCCGGCATCCTGAATGCCGGCATAGGGGCTGCCCGCCACTTCGATGCCGATATGCCATGCGGCGATGGCCGGCGCGCATGCTTCGGCGGTCCAGTCGTCGCGGCTTTCCGCATTGCCAACCACCGCGACGAGTTCGGCTTCAAGCGCTGCGAAGCCTGCGGGTATGGCCGGGAAAGCCGTGCTCCCGGCCATGTCGGCAGCTTGCACGCTGTCGGTGAAGACCGGACCGACGAAGCGGTTCTCGCCGGTCTGCTCGGCCAGTTCGCCCGCGATGCGGCCGATCTTCCAGCCTGCGAGGGGACGGTCCCATTCCGCCATCGCCGCCGCCTGCATCGCATAGGCCGTCGCCAGGTCGGCCGGCATCGCGCCGGGAAAGGCGTCGAAACCGGTCGCCGCACGCCGCTTTTCCGCAAAAGTGCGGGCTACTGCCCGGATGGCCTCGTCGTTCATGTGCGTTTCCTTGGTGGACGTTTGGTCTGGGGGCGCTTGCGCGCCAGGGGTCGCGTGAAGGGCTGGCATCGGCTGTTCCATCCGGTCCTGCCGGGGTCAAGCCCATGCCTCGACAATTTAATTGATGTTTCACGTGAATGATAATACAAAATGCGCATGAGCTTCACCGACGATTCTGCGATCTTCACCCAGACCCTGGACATCGGCGGCGATGGCCTGCGGGTCGCGATCAAGGACTGCCTCGATATTGCCGGCTTCCCCACCGGCTGCGGCAGCGCCGCGTTCGACGGTGCGGCGCCGGCAAAGGCCAATGCCGCCGTGGTGGATGCGGTGCTTCGCGCCGGATGCCGCATTGTCGGCAAGGCGAACATGCACGAACTGGCCTATGGCGTGACGGGCATCAACGCGCACACCGGCACGCCGCGCAACCCGCGCTTTCCCGAACGGATCGTCGGCGGATCGTCAAGCGGATCGGCGGCGGCGGTTGCGGCCGGGCTGGTCGATTTCGCGATCGGCACAGACACCGGCGGCTCGATCCGCCTGCCCGCCGGGTGCTGCGGCGTCTTTGGTTTCAAGCCCACGTTCGGTGCGATTTCACGTGAAGGCGCCACGCCTGCGTCCAGCTCGCTCGATTGCATCGGACCCTTCGCGCGCGACATGGCGATGATCGAACGGGCGATGGCGGCGATGTGCCCCGGCTTCGCGCCCGCCATCGCGCCGGCGCGCGTCACGTTGGGCCGCGTGCGCACCGGCGCGGACGGGGATGTCGATGCCGCCGTCGACGCCGTGATGGCGCGCAGCGGCGTGGCGGTCGTATCGGTGGAACTGCCCTCGCTCGCGCTCGCCCACAAGGCGGGCATCACGGTGATCGCGGCGGAAATGGCCCCGCTTTTCGCGCACCTCGTCGGCACCGGACTGCTGGGGGCCGATGTCGACGCGCGCCTTGCCGCCGCGTCCAGGGTGTCTGCCGATCAGGTGGCCGAGGCCGAGGGCGTGCGGGCGCGCTTCATCGCCGAAATCGATGCCGCGCTCGCAACCGTGGACGCGCTGGTGCTGCCCACGCTGCCGACCGTGCCGATCCGCGTGGCCGATGCCGCCGATGCGGCGGCGGCGCTGCGCCTGAGCGAACTGGTGCGCCCGTTCAACCTGTCGGGCCATCCCGCGCTCAGCCTGCCGACGCTGACCGCCGATGGCCTGCCGGCCGGGGTCCAGATCGTCGGGCGCAGGAACGCCGATGCCGCGCTCTGCGCCATTGGGCGCGTGCTCGAAGCGGCGCTCTAGAGCCGCGAGAATGACGCAGTTTCCGGCGCCGTTCGCGGTTCCGGCAGGAAAGGAGAACGACCATGACAGCCGTGATGGAGGAGGAGGCGCGGAACTTTGCGGCCCTCGTGCAGGATGACCGCGTCCATACCTCGCTTTACAGGAACCCCGCCATTTTCGACGAGGAGATGGAGCGCATCTTCAAGAACACCTGGGTCTGGGTGGCGCACGCCAGCGAGATCCCGGTCAAGGGCAGCTTCGTCAAGTCTTGGGTCGGCAACCAGCCGGTGATCGTCACGCGCGACAAGGACGACCGGTTCCACGTCCTGCTCAACCGTTGCCGCCACCGCGCCGCCACCGTCTGCGAGAAGAAGAAGGGCAAGACTTCGGTATTCGTGTGCCCCTATCACGGCTGGAGCTATGACATCGACGGCAAGCTGCGCAGCGTGCCGCATTCGGCCGTCTATGGCGAGGATTTCGACAAGGCCGATTTCCCGCTCGTCTCGCTGCGGGTGGAACACTACCAGGGCATGATCTTCGCGACGTTCCGCGACGATATCGAGCCGCTGGTCGAGTTCCTCGGCCCCGCGAAGACGTGGATGGACCTGTTCATGAAGCAGGGCGCGGGCCACCCGGTCAAGACCATGGGCGAGCACCAGTTCCGCTTCAACGGCAACTGGAAGATCCAGCTTGAGAACACCACCGACGCCTATCACTTCCCGATCGTCCACAAGACCTTCATCGACAGCCTGGATGCCGAGACGGGCAACGTCTTCGACGTGCTGGGTCAGGGCGGCTGGGTGGAAGACCTGGGCAACGGCCACAGCCTGATGGTGATGATCCCCGATCTGGTCGACCTGGAGCAGGACGCCGACATTCCCGAACGTTTCGCCGCCCTGGCCGAGGACTTGCGCGCCGAAGGGCGCGACGAGGCCGAAGTGCGCAGGATCGTGCGCGCGGTCGGCGGCACCGGGTTCAACCTCAACCTGTTCCCCAACGTCGCCTGTTCGATGGCGTTCTTCCGCGTGCTGCGCCCGGTTTCGGTGGACGAGACCGAGATCCGCCACATCGCCATCGGCATGGACGGCGGCTCTGAAGCGGGCAACCGCATGCGTCTTCGCCTGCACGAGCACTTCCAGGGGCCGATGGGCTTCGGTTCGCCCGACGATGCCGAAGGCTGGGAGCGCGTGCAGCGCGGCGCGGCGGCGGGCGACGACTTGTGGATTCTCGTCAATCGCGGGCAGGACCCGCTGGTCGGCCATGGCGCGGGCAGCAATGTCGGCGATGTCAGCGCCGAAACCGGCATGCGCGCCGCCTACGGCATGTGGAAGAGGATGATGGAGGCATGAGCACCGTGGACCAGCTTCTCGACACGATCTCGCTGGCCGAGGCGGCCGAATTCATCTGGGCTGAGGCCGAACTGCTCGACCGGCAGGACTACCGCCCCTGGCTGGACTTGTGGACCGCCAGCGGCCTTTACGTGATCCCGATCGAGCGCGGCGATGGCGATGCCGCCACCCGGCTCAACATCGCCTATGACAATGGCGATATGCGCGCGGCGCGCGTGAAGCGCCTGAAAAGCGGGTTCGCGATCTCTTCGGCACCATCGGCGCGCACGGTGCGCACGGTGTCGCGCTTCGTGCCCGGCGATACGACGCGCGGCGTGACCGTGGTGCGCTGCGCGCAGACATTGGTCGAGTTCAAGTTCGAACGCACCCGCGTGCTCGCCGCCGATGTCGAATACCATCTGGTGCGCGGGCCGGGCGGCATCGCGCTGGAGCGCAAGGAAGTGCTCCTGCTCAATTCCGACGAGCCGCTGTGGGGCATCGGCTACCTGTTCTGATTCCCTCGGGAATGCCTCCCCGACTTTGCCCGGTCCGCAGGCGCGGGCCGGGCTTTTTCGTGGCCCGCGCGCGCTGCTCGGATATGTTCAGTTATAGTTGACAAATCACGTAATAAATCTAGCGATGCGGCTATTCATCGACCCCCCGCGATACCCCCGCGACCAGGAGAAGCGCCATGAGCCAGCCGGAAGTCCCGCATTTTCCCATGATTATCGGCGGCCAGCCGGTTTCCTCGGGCGAGAGGCACGAGGTGCGCAATCCCTTCGACCTCAGCCTGGTCGGCACCTGCCCGGTGGGCACGGTGGACGATGTGGACAGGGCGGTCGCGGCGGCGCGGGCGGCGTTCCCCGAATGGGCGGCGCTGGGCGACGCGGCGCGCGCGCACTATTGCACGCGCATCGGCGATGTGTTCCAGGCCCATGCTGGGGAACTCGCCCGGCTGATAACGCTGGAGCAGGGCCGGCCGATCATCGCCAACGGCTTCGGTTCGCAGTTCGAACTGGGCGGCTGCGTCGGCTGGTCGATGGCGACCGCGCAATTCGCGCTGGACGATCGCGTGGTGCTGGAAGGCGGCGGCGTGCGGGCGGTGCAGAAGCGCGTTCCCAAGGGCGTCGTCGGCTCGATCACGCCGTGGAACTGGCCGCTGCTGATCGCGGTGTGGCACCTGCTGCCGGCCTTGCGCGCGGGCAACTGCGTGGTGATGAAGCCATCGCCGTTCACCCCGCTTTCCACGCTGCGGGCGGCCGAACTGCTCAACCAGATCCTGCCGGCTGGCGTGTTCAACGTCGTCACCGGCGATGGCGAAGTGGGCACGCGCCTGTCTTTGCACGAAGGCATCGACAAGGTGATCTTCACCGGCTCCACCGCCACCGGCAAGCGCGTGATGCAGAACGCCGCGCTCAACGTGACCGACTGCACGCTGGAACTGGGCGGCAACGATGCCGCCATCGTGCTTCCCGGCGCCGCCATCGCCGATATCGCGCCGGGGCTGTTCTTCGGCGCCTTCATAAATGCCGGGCAGACGTGCGGCGCGATCAAGCGCATCTACGTTTCGAACGAACAGCACGATACGCTGGCCGAGGCATTGGCGGCGATCGCCAGCGGCACCACGGTGGGCAACGGGCTTGAGGCATCGTCCGACATGGGGCCGCTGCAAAACGCTCCGCAGCACGCCAAGGTCAAGGCGCTGATCGCGCAGGCCGTGCGCGATGGCGCAAACCTGCTGGCGGGCGGCACGCAAGTGGGCGAAGGCTATGGGCTGACCCCGGCCGTGCTGGCCAATTGCACGCAAGCCATGGGCATCGTCGCGCAGGAGCAGTTCGGCCCGGCCATCCCGCTGGTGCGCTATGACACGCCCGACCAGGCGATCGCCATGGCCAATGCGTCGGAATACGGCCTGTGCGCGTCTGTCTGGGGCAGCGATCCGCAGGGCCTTGCGGCCACGGGCGACGCGCTGGATGCCGGCACCGTCTATATCAACACCCATGCCGAACTGCACCCGCTGGTGCCTTTCGGCGGGCACAAGCAATCGGGCCTGGGCACCCAGTTCGGCGAGGAAGGCCTGCTGGCCTTCACCGACAGCAAGATCGTCTACGAACGCCATCGGGCCTGATTTACGGGGGCCTGATCCGGGATTCCGGCGGCCGGCTCAATACCGGCCGAGGGCGTCCGATAGCTTCTTGAGCAGCGCGACCAGCAACTGCTGCTCCACTTCGGTGAAGTCCTCGAACAGGCGCTCCATGATGCGGGTGGCTTCGGCCCAGGCGATGCGGCCCGCTTCCTCGCCCTGGGGGGTGATCGTCACCATGGTGACGCGCCCGTCGCTTTTGCTGGGGTGGTTGGTGACAAGGCCCGCCGCCTGCATGCGCTGGATGATCTTGGTCATCGTCGAAAGCTTGACGATCGAATGCTCGGCGATCTCGCTGACGCTGGCCGAGCGCCGGGCGTGCAGGATCATCAGCACGCGCCAGCTTGCGATGTCCAGATCACGGCGGGCCAGCGCGGTTTCAAGGATCGAAAGGTACGAGCGGTCGGCGCGCGCCAGCCAGTAGAACGGCCATTCCATGAAATTGAAATCATAGGCGGCTTCCCCGGTCTCTTCGGGCGGCTCGGTCGGGGTGTTCGTGGGCATCTTGCTCGCTTTCCTTGCGCTGCCGAAAACCGTCGCGATTCGAAAAACGGCAATTCGAAATCGGCCACGGCACGCGCGTCACGCCCGAATACGGCGAACCGCGCCGGGCCTCAACCCCAGCGGCAAGCGGCACCGAGAATGATATTGCATATTCACGTGAAATAGGTATTAAAATGCCCCAGACACGAAGCGCCGAACGCGAGGAACTGCATGGACACTCTCACCGCCGATATTGCGACGTCATCCGCGTTCCGGGCCGCCGCGCTGGACGAACTGTTCGCTGTGCTGCCCTCGCAGGCAGGGCGGATCGCGCAGGATCACCGCCTGCCGTCGGCGATCGTCGATTTGCTGAAGCGCGCGGGCGTCTACCGCATGATGGTGGCGCGCCGCTTCGGTGGTGACGAGGCCACGCCGACCGAGTTCCTGAACCTGATCGAGCGGATCGCGGCGGTCGATGCCTCGACCGGCTGGGTCGCCAGCTTCGGCTTCTCGGCGATCTACCTTGGCTCGCTGCCGGTCGCGACGCTGGAAACGATGTACGCGAATGGTCCCGACGTGGTCTTTGCCGGCGGCATCTTCCCGCCGCAGCGCGCCGTTCCGGTGGACGGCGGATTGCAGGTCAACGGCCGCTGGTCGTGGGGCAGCGGCTGCACCGGCGCCGATATCATGGGCGTGGGCATCAAGGTGGACAATAGCGACCCCACCGGCGGACTGCCGCTGATCGCGGTTATGCCCGCCGCCAGCGTGCGCATCGAGGAGAACTGGAACGTCAACGGCCTTCAGGGCACCGGCAGCCACGACATGGTGGTCGAGGATGTCGTCGTGCCCCGCGAATGGACGTTCGTGCGCGGCGGGCCTTCCAGCCTGGACGGGCCGCTCTATCGCTATCCGTCGATGGCGCTGGCGGCGCAAGTGCTGGCGATCGTCGCGCTGGGCGCGGCGCGCGGCGCGCTGGACGATATCGTCGCGATGGCTTCGGGGCGCACCTCGATCACCGGCTCGCCATCGCTGGCCAATCGCCCCACCGTGCAGATGGCGGTGGCGCAGGGCGAGGCCAGCCTGCGCGCCGCGCGCGCGCTGTTCTATCAAGAGACCGAACGCACCTATGCCGCGCTGTGCGAAGGCCGCGCGATCACCCGCGAAGAAGTCGTCGCGCTGCGCCTTGCCGCAAGCCATGCCGCGCGCACCGGCGCGGACGTGTGCATGGAAGTCTACAAGTGCGCCGGCACCACCGGCATCTTCACTGACAGCACGATCGGTCGCCGGCTGCAGGATGCGCTGATCGTACCGCAGCATGCGTTCCTTTCGGACAGCACCCTGCTCAATGCCGGGCGCTGCCTGCTGGGCCTTGATGCCCCCGCCGGCTTTCCCTGAGGCGCCGTGCCATTTCCTGCCCTGAACGAGGACCGTCATGCCTGAACCCAAGAAGATCCGTGCGCTGTTCTGCGGCGCGGTGCTGCAGAATTTCTTCGACCTGCCCGGCGCCGAAATCCCGACCGTGCTGAAGGCGACCGGCCAGTTGCTGCGCCAGATCCGCGATACGCCCGGCGTCGAGGTGCTGGGCACCTTCGATGACGACGAGACGATGGTGGGCACGTCGCCCAACGGCTGGCCCTGGACCTTCTACATCCTGGCCGACGTGCCAGACCGCGCCACCGCCGTGGCGGTGTGCAACCTGTTCCGCACCATCGAAGTCGGCGAATATCGCCTGTGGAAGTACCTGCGCGTCGAAGCGCGCCTTGGCCGCGAACTGGTCATGCCGGAATAGGGCACAGCGGCCGCAGCATCCCTAGCGCTGCTGATGCTGATGCTGGGGCCGGATCGGCCTGGCTCTATCAGCGCACGTAGAGGCCGCCATTGGCGTCGAGCGTGGCGCCGGTCATCGAACTGGCGTCGCGATCCGCCAGCAGGCAGGCGATCTTGCCGATGAAGCCGGGATCGCCCAGATGGCCCACCGGGATCATGCCGGGCACGCCCGCCAGCTTTTCGGCCGGCAGGATTTCGCGCAGCAGCGGCACGTCGAGCGGGCCGGGGGCGATGGCGTTGACGGTGACGCCCGCCGCCGCCAGCTCGCGTGCGAACACCTTGGTCAGCGTCACGATCGCGCCTTTCGATGCCGCATAGTGCGCGCCGGTGGCGGTGCCGCCGTTCTGCGCGGCGAGCGAGGCGATGTTGATGATGCGGCCATAGCCCTGGTCGCGAAAATGCGCGCCGAACACCTGGCTGCCCACGAAGACGCTGCCCAGGTTCACGGTCATCACCTCGGTGAATTCCTCGGGCGCAATGTCGAACAGCGGCGTGGTGCGCGTCAGCGCGGCGCAGTTCACCAGCACGTGCGCGGCGCCCCAGGTGTCCACGATCCGGGCAAGCGCGGCTTCGAACCCGGCCTTCTCGCGCACGTCGAGCACCAGTGTCAGCACGCGGTCGGCGGCGATGCCATCGGGCGCGGCGAAGGCGGCCAGCGCGTCCTCGGAAATATCGGTGACGGCGACGCGATAGCCGGCCTTCAGCAGCGCGGTCGCGATGCTCGCGCCCAGCCCGCGGGCAGCGCCCGTGACGACGGCGACATCGGGCGACGGATTGGACATCGGATTCTCCAGATTTGCAGGTAGGAAATACTAAATTCAAATGAATTTGCAACTTAATGGCGCGGGGAGGCGCGATTTCCGCTGCGCCGGCGTTCTCGACCGCTCGCGGCTGGGCCTGTGGTGCGCTTCAACGTTGTTCAGCAGCCTTCTGGTGCCTTTAGGTGTCGTTCAGTGCGGGGCCAGGACGAAGTCCCAATCCACCAGCCACAGCGCGCCATCCTCGCGGTTTTCTTCGGCCCGGCGGACGTCGGCGATCAGCGATTGCTTGACGCCGAACACCGCATCCTCGGCCAGATAGGGGCAGTCGGGCGTGAAGATGTGCGTGACCACGCGCTCGTAACCCTTTGCTTCGATGATGAAATGCAGGTGTGCGGCGCGATTGGGGTGGCGGCCCAGCATGGCCAGCAGCTTGCCCACCGGGCCATCGTCGGGGATGGGGTAGAAGCGCGGCCGCACACTGTAGAAGCCGTAGCTCCCGTCCGCATCGGTGGTGAAGATGCCGCGCAGGTTCATCGCCGGCTGAACCCCCGGCTGCTGGACATCGTAGAAGCCATTGTCGTTGGCTTGCCACACGTCCACGCTCGCCCCGGAAACGGGACGGCCGGCGTTGTCGGTGATGCGGCCCCGGACCAGCATTTTCTCGCCCTTGCCATCCAGGCAGATGTTCGCGCCATTGGCATAGCGCGGCGCTTTCGCGACGTGGAACGGGCCCAGCACGGTGTTCTCGGTCGAGCCTTCGGGACGCTGGTGATTGAGCGCGTCGACGAGCATCGAAACGCCCAGAACGTCGGAGAAAAGCACGTATTCCTGCCGCCAGTCGCTGCACATCTGGCCGATGGCGGTCAGGAATTCGATGCCGCGCATCCACTCCTCGCCGGTCAGGCGCGCCTCGCGCACGGCGGCATGAAGGTGGCGCACGAAGATTGTCATAACCTCGCGCAGGCGCGGGTCGGTTTCCGGCCCCATGCGGGCATTGACGATCGCGGCGGAGCGGCCGGCATCGAAATAGGCGGCGGTGGTGTCGATCATGGATTTCCTCTCTTGTTTTCTGGGGTTACTCGCTTGCCGGGGGTGATCCCGCCCAGGCGCGCGCCAGCATCGCGCGCAGCGCCCCGCGTTCGAGCGGGCGCGGGTTCCAGTAGGGATTGGCCAGCACCAGCGCGAGCGCACGGTCGATGTCGCTTTCGGCCATGCCCAGCGCGCGCAAGCCGGCGGGCGCACCGACCGTGCGGCCGATCTCGAACAGCGCGCGCGCCGGATCGGCATCGCCCAACGCGGCGGCGAGCGCGGCCATGGCATCGGGCGCAGCGGGCGCGTTGTAGGCAAGCACGTGGGGCAGCATCACCGCGTGGGTCTGCGCATGGGGCAGGCCGAACGTGCCGCCCAGCGCGTGGCAGATCTTGTGGTGCAATGCCATGCCCACGGTGCCCAGGCACACGCCGCACAGCCACGCGCCGTAAAGCGCATCGGAGCGGGCCTGGCGATCGCCCGGCGTGGTGGCGATCACGGGCAGGGCACGGGCCAGAACGCGCACGCCTTCGGCCGCCATCAGGCTGGTGATCGGATTGCCGTTGCGTGCATAAAGCGCTTCGACCGCGTGGGCCATGGCGTTGAGACCGCTGACCCCCGAAACCGACACCGGCAGGTCCATTGTCAGGTCGGGATCGTAAAGCACCGTACCGGGCTGGATGATCGCGGCGGACTGCGTTGTTTTCAGACCATTTTCCGTCTCGCCCAAGATCGGCGTCATTTCCGATCCGGTATATGTCGTCGGGATGGCGATCTGCGGCAGGCCGGTGCGCAGGGCGATGGCCTTTGACAGGCCGATCGCCGATCCGCCGCCGAACGCGATCAGCCCGTCGGCATCGAGCGGGGCGATCCGGGCCAGCGCGTGGCGCGTGACGTCGACCGGCGTGTGCATCGCCGCGCCCGCGAAATAGCCGGCGCAGCGCGCACCGATCCACCGGCCGATGGATCGCGCCGCAGCGCGCTGTCCCGCCGTCGAAACGACGACGAGGCGCCCGAGGCCCAGGCGGTCGAGTTCGTCGGCCAGGGTGCCGATCACGCCGGCTCCGAACACGACGTGCGAAGGCAGCGCGGCATAGCGGAAATCGTGCATTCCGCTGTCTACCCCGCCCTGTCGCGCACCTCTGTACGGGGGGCGCAGGATTTGTCCGAAACGCGCAGAAATGCTGGGTTTTCGCGTCGACGGGAGTGGCCGGCCTGGCAGGCTCGCCCTAGGATGGCCGGCAGGTTTTGGACATTCGAAGGATCACCCATGGAAGACTTGGCAGCAGCGGTCGCGCAGCTTCGGCAGGATGTCGCCGCGCTCAAGGCGGAGGCGGCGGCGCGGCGGGTTCTGGGGCGCTACATGTTCCTGTGCGATTCGCCCCTTCCCGAAGGCGAGATGTCGGCCGAGGAGCGCGCCGTGATGATCGGCGACCTGTTTACCGAGGACGCGATCTGGGAAGGCGTGGGCGGCGCGCACGGCGCGCAGTTCGGCCGCCACAACGGCCCTGCCGAGATCGCGGCGCACATGGGCCGCTTCTATGCCGCGCGCGATCCCAGGCAGGTGTTCAACACGCACTACGTCTGTTCGGAGCAAGTGCAGGCGACGGCGGAAGGCGCCGAAGGCCAGTGGGTGCAGTTCCAGCCGTGGATCCATGACGACGGCACATCGATCCTGCGTTCCAGCCGTCTGCACGTGTTTTTCCGCGAGACGCCAATGGGTTGGAAGATCGCCCGCTACCGCACCGAAAACCTGTTCATCGCCGACCTGCCGAACGACTGGACCAAGTCGCTCATCGCGCAGTCGGTGCTGATGACTTCGCTGGTTCGCTGAGGGTGCGGCCGGGGGGCGGGGCGAGGGGCGTCTGACGCCTCGGCTCGGCACCCACCGGCCGGATCAACCGAGGGCCAGCCCGCGCAGCGTGTCGGAAGGGCGGCAGCCGTACTGGCGACGATAGTAGTTGGCGAAGCGGCCGAAATTGACGATCCCGCATTCGAGCATCAGTTCGGTCACGCTGCTGTCGGGCGGCGCGTCCTTGAGCACCGTGTGCAGGCGTTCGAGCCGGTGGCGGCGCACGTATTCGGCCGGCGTGACGCCCAGGAACTGGCGAAAGCCGTTCTGCAGGCTGCGCGTGCTGACGCCGACTTGCGCGGCGATGTCCGCCACGGAAACACTGTCCTCGATCGATTCGTGGATGATCTCGCGGGCCTTGCGCACGTGGCGCGGGGCGATGTCGTTGCCCTGCCGCGCGATCTGGTCGGAATAGCTGTTGGCATAGCCGCCCAGCAGCATCTCCAGCATCAGCATCGAATACTGGCGCTGGATGCGTGGCTCGCTCATCAGCGCGGGGGCAAGCGTGCACTGGCTGACGATGTGGTGGAGCAACTGGCGCCAGGCGGCCGGCAGATTGTGGTCCTCCTCGCGCGCGCCGTGGAACACCAGCGGGCGGTTCATCGTCACGTTCATCGCGCCGGCAAGGTGGGTTTCGAACGTCGATGCGGCGATGCGCGCGGCAATGTGGCGGCACTGCGCGGGCATATGGATGCGCGAACTGCGGCCCGGGGATGTGATATAGATATTGGCTGGCGTGATCTGCGCGGCCCGCCCGCCAGACGTGACCTTCGATACCCCGCTGACGCCGGCGTGAATCAGGAACTGGTCGCCCAGGTCCTCGGCATCGATCGACACATCGGTGCCGTACCGGATATCGACGATCTGCACACCCGCCACGCGCATGCACTGCAGGCTTGCCGCCATGTTCGATGGGTTCGTGACGTTCATCCTGTGCGGCGAGAGATTGCGCGCCACATAATCGATCACTTCGTCTGGCTGGCTCGACTGGAACTGGCGAGTGACGGCCTGCGACGATCCATTCTGAACTGACAGCATTTCCAGCCTCCTTGCGGACGGTTGACGGCGCCGGATCGCCTCGATCATGATACGCATCCAGTCGCTTACTGCGAAACGCAAAATGGACCTTGAATTAGTTGAATTGTCAAGTGGTTCTGGCTGCGATCCGCTTTGTAGTTCCGGGATTTAATGTTATTTCAGGGGGTTTTGGCCATAACCGGCCAAACGAAAAGCGTGCAAAATCTACTAATTGCATGCGCCAATGCGCGTCGCTTTGCTTCCCATTTCGCACATTCGCTACCCTTCGCGGCTAGCGCCCGGGCCGCCCTCTTGAGAACCTGACAACGACGAAATCCGGCGGAAGCCCGGAACCGTTCGCAGGGAAACGTCCGGCAGTAAATCCGACTCCAAGGAGGGTATAATGACACGCACATCCGCACGACAGCGGTTCATGAGGGCATCACTTCTGGCCGCCAGCGCCATGGGCATCGTGGCCGTTCCGGCCCATGCCCAGGACAGCGCCAATACGCTTGAGGAAATCACCGTCACGGCGCGCAAGCAGACCGAGAACCTGCAGGACACGCCGATCTCGATCAGCGCCTACAGTGGCGAGCGGCTCGAAGCGCAGGGCATCACCCAGGTCAGCCGCATCGCCGATTTCACACCGAACCTCAGCTTCTCGAACGTGCCGGCCAACAGCGGCGTTGCCTCGAACGCGGCGGTCTATATCCGCGGCATCGGCCAGAACGACTTCGCGCCCGGCGTCGATCCGGGCGTCGGCATCTATGTCGACGGCGTCTATCTTGGCCGTTCGGTCGGCGGCGTGTTCGACATGATCGACGTGCAGTCGGTCGAAGTGCTGCGCGGGCCGCAAGGCACGCTGTTCGGCCGCAACACCATCGGCGGCGCGGTCAACATAACCTCGATCCAGCCCGACGACCACTTTGTGGCCAAGGGCGACATCAAGTACGGCATCGATGATCGCATCAATGTGCGCGGCTTCGTCGCCGGCCCGCTGACCGAGACGCTCTCGGCCAAGCTGGGCGCGGGCCTGTTCAGCCAGGACGGTTATGTCGATGCGCCTTACCAGAAGGGCAAGCTGGGCAACCAGGACACCAAGACCGTGCGTGGCGCGCTGCGCTGGCGTCCGGCGCCGACCGTCGACCTGACGCTTGCCGCCGACTACATGCGCGACAAGAGCAATGGCGCGCCCGTCGTCGTCACCGGTATCAACCAGAACGAAGCCGGCAGCATGGTGACGCTGAACAACGCGATCGCCATGGGCACGCTCACGGCGCCGGGCAATCCGGCGGGCTGCTATACCGCGGCCAACCTCAACACGGCCGGCTGTTACAATTCGCGCTTCTTCAGCAAGGACACCTTCTACGGCACCGATCCGACGTATTCGGACATCGAGGTCTGGTCGACCGCCTTCACCGCCGTGGTCGATCTTGCCGATCACATGCAACTGAAGTCGATCACGTCCTACCGCCACACCAGCGGTGCCTTCGGGCAGGATCGCGATGGTTCGAACCTGGATATCAACGCGGTAGAGAACGAATTCCGCCAGAAGCAGTTCACCCAGGAACTGCAGATCGTCGGCAAGGTGCCGGGCGTGCTCGATTACATCGTCGGCGCCTATTTCTTCAAGGAAACCGGGCAGGACATCAACCCGGTCAACTTCCTCGTCCTTGACCAGCAAAGCGGCGGCTACTTCAACTACAAGAGCTGGGCCGGCTTCGCGCAAGGCACCTGGCATGCCACGTCGAAGCTCGATGTGACGGCGGGCATCCGCTACACCAAGGACA
This sequence comes from Novosphingobium sp., assembly GCA_020848655.1. GTDB lineage: Bacteria > Pseudomonadota > Alphaproteobacteria > Sphingomonadales > Sphingomonadaceae > Novosphingobium. Next base: position 13,576 of record JADLHU010000086.1, on the reverse strand, counting down.
ACAAGAAGTTCACGCCGGACCAGTTCGTCATCAGCGATTTTCCGCCGTACTTCGTTGCGGCGCCGGGCAGCTACATCGTCCCCAAGCGCGCCTATTCCAACAATTCCGGCAAGTGGACGCCGATGGTCAACGTGGCCTACCACCTGACCGACGACCTGATGACGTACGTGACCTATTCGCAAGGGTTCAAGGGCGGTGGCTTCACCCAGCGCCTGTCCGCGCCCGAGCCGACGCTGCCGACGTTCCAGCCGGAAAAGGTCACGTCCTATGAAGCCGGCTTCAAGCTGTCGGGCCTTGGCAACCGCTTCCGCCTCAACGGCGCGGTGTTCCAGATGGATTACAACGACATGCAGTTGCTGGTCGCCGACAGCACGCGCATCGGCCCGTTCTATACCAACGCGGGCAAGGCGCGCATTCGCGGCTTCGAACTGGAAGGCAACCTCGCGCCCGGCGGTGGCTGGCGCTTCAACGCGGCAGCGGGCCTGACCGACGCCAAGTACCGCGAACTGGACAACAGCGTGCAGGGCCTGACGCTCGATTCCAGGTTCGTGCTGGTGTCGAAGTGGACGCTGAGCGCATCCGCCGAAAAGACCTTCGAGTTCGGCGAGGACACGCTCGTCCCGCGCGTCGACTGGTCCTATCGTTCAGGCTTCTTCACCAATGCCAATGGCATCAACTTCCCCTATCTTTACCAGAAGGGCTACAGCCTGATCAATTCGAGCATCCGCTACAACCACGGCATCTATGCGCTGACCGTGGGCGTGGACAACCTGACCGACAGGAAATTCCGCACTTACGGCGATTACCAGCCCTCGTTCGGCTTCTATCAGGAAAGCTTCGATCGCGGGCGCCAGTGGTACGTGAAGCTCGGCTTCTCGATGTGACCGGTGGAGGCGGGCGCCGCGCGGCGCCCGCCTGTTCGCTTTCGGAATGAACGGGCGCGGTCAGCGCCGAGACGGATTCAGGCAATGAAATTGACCAATCAGTGGTGCGCGGCGGTCCTGCTCGCACTGGCGGCAGCGGGATGTTCGCAGGGTCACAAGACGGCGGCGGACGTCGATTGGGCGCTGCATGGCCTCGATGCGGGCGAGAAGCGGTTCAGCGCGCTGGAAGAGATCACGCCGGGCAATGTCTCGGAGCTGAAGGTGGCCTGGTACGCCGATTTCGACGCTCGCTCGCTGCGCGGCGTCGAAGGCACCCCGATCGTCGTCGACGGGGTGATGTATGCCTCTGGTCCCTGGAGCAAGGTGCTCGCGCTCGACGCGGTGAGCGGCCGGAAGCTGTGGGAGTTCGATCCCGAGATCGACGGCGCCGTCGCTCGCAAGGGCTGCTGCGACGTGGTCAACCGCGGGGTCGCCTATGCGCAGGGCAAGGTCATCGTCAGTGTGCTCGACGGGCGCCTGATCGCGCTCGACGCCAGGACCGGCAAGCCGGTCTGGAGCGTGCAGACCACCGACAAGGACAAGTCCTACACCATCACCGGCGCGCCGCGCGTGGTGAAGGACAAAGTGGTGATCGGCAACGGCGGCGCCGAATACGGCGTGCGCGGCTATGTCACCGCTTACGACATCGCCACCGGCAGGCAGGCCTGGCGCTTCTACACCGTGCCGGGCGATCCGAAGAAGGGCTTCGAGAACAAAGCGATGGAAATGGCCGCCGGCACCTGGAGCGGTGAATGGTGGAAATACGGCGGTGGTGGCACCGCATGGGATTCGATGGCCTATGATGCCGATCTCGACTTGCTCTACATCGGCGTCGGCAACGGCGGTCCGTGGGACTACAAGCTGCGCAGCCAGGGCAAGGGTGACAACCTTTTCGTCTCCTCGATCGTGGCGCTGCGTCCCTCGACCGGCGAATATGTCTGGCATTTCCAGGAAGTGCCCGGCGACGAGTGGGACTATACCGCCACCCAGCACATGATCCTTGCCGATCTGACGATCGACAGCAAGCCGCGCAAGGTGCTGATGCAGGCGCCGAAGAACGGCCATTTCTACGTGCTCGATCGCACCAACGGCCAGTTCATCTCGGGCACGCCGTACGTGCCGGTCAGTTGGACCACGGGCCTCGATCCCAAGACCGGGCGGCCCAATATCGTGCCAGCGGCGCGCTACAGCACGACGGGCGAGCCGTTCATGGGCCTGCCTTCGCCCGCCGGCGGGCATAGCTGGCAGCCGATGAGCTTCAACCCGAACACCGGTCTCGTCTATTTCCCGATCGCGGAAATGGCCTATCCCTATGTCTCCGACAAGCCAGGGGCGTTCCGCTACGATCCGCGCGGCTGGAACACCGGGCAGGACCCGGCGCGCAGTTCGATGCCGGAAGACCCGGCGATCCGGGCCGAGATCGGCAAGTCGGTCAAGGGGGCGCTCATCGCGTGGGATCCGGTCAAGCGCCGGAAAGTCTGGTCGGTGCCGCTCGACACGCCGTGGAACGGCGGCGTGCTGTCAACCGCGTCGGGCCTCGTGTTCGAAGGCAACGGCACGGGCGAATTCGCCGCCTATGACGCGACCAACGGCCGCAAGCTCTGGTCGATCAACCTCGATTCCGGCGTCGTCGCCCCGCCGATCACCTATTCGGTGCGCGGCGTGCAATATATCTCGGTGGCGGTCGGCTGGGGGGGCATCCTGCCGCTCAACATGGGCGCGGCGCTGGACAAGGCGCAATTGCCCAAGGTCAACCGTGTGGTCACGTTCCGCTTGGGCGGCACCGGCAAGCTGCCCGTGCTTCCGGCAGAACAGTCCATGCCGTTCGATCCGCCCGCCGTCACCGCATCCGACGCGGTGATCGCCCGGGGGCGCACGCTGTTCCACACGCGGTGCTGGATGTGTCACGGCGATACCGGCGTGAACAAGGGCGGAGTACCGGACCTCAGGATGTCGGCCATGATCGGCGACAAGGCCGCCTTCGCGGGCTTCGTCCTGCAAGGCGCGGCCGAACCGCGCGGGATGCCGAACTTCGGCAAGGATCTTTCGCCGGAGGAAACCGAAGCCATCCGCGCTTATGTCATCAAGCGAGCCAACGACCTGAAGGCCGAGCGCGGCAAGCGCTGACACGACTGACACGAACGCGACGTGCGGATCACTGGCGATCTGTCCGTCGCGTTCATTGCTCTGGCGCTGCCGGAGTTGGGCTCTCGGAGAGGTGATCCGGGCGTGAGGTTTCGGCCGAGCGGCATGCTTCGGGCCGAGCCGCCGTTGGACCCGTTCAAGCCCGACGATGAATGGCACGCAGGCGTGGCGCCCGCGGGCCGGCTCGTTGCGACGAGCGGCAGACCATCGTGGCAAATTTTGGGAAAGCAGGCGGCAGCGGTCCTTGCCGCTGTTATACCCTATTGCTTTGTCTCAGGAAATTGGTCGGGACGAGAGGATTCGAACCTCCGACCCCCACACCCCCAGTGTGATGCGCTACCAGGCTGCGCTACGTCCCGACCGAGGAGCGGGCCTATAGGCAGAGCTTGCGCGGATGGCAAGCGCGTTGGCACGGGATTTTGACGGAGGAGGGCGGCGGGGTGCCGGATCGTGTGGCTGGCGCGCGCCAGCGGCGTGGGTGCGGCGCGTTGCACCTGTGGCGCTTTGCTGCTAACCGCCCGGCATTCCGCCCCCAGACGGCACGGGCGCGCCGCGTTGCGGCGCCGGGCCGTCAACGGGCAAGTGCCGAGAAGAAAGCGGTTTTCCCCCATGAGCAGCAGCACGATCCTTTCCGTTCTTTCCGCCGCCGCGTCCGCCGGGGGCGCGCCGCCGCAATGGCTGTCGTTCCTGCCGCTGGTGGCGATGGGCGTGATCTTCTGGTTCCTGATCCTGCGCCCGCAGATGAAGCAGCAGAAAGAGCACCGCACCAAGATCGCCGGCGTCAAAAAGGGTGATCAGGTGCTGACCGGCGGCGGTTTCGTCGGCAAAGTGGTGAAAGTCGACGACCAGTACGCCGAGATCGAGATCGCGCCCAATGTGAAGGTCAAGGCCGTGAAGTCGACCATCGCCGATGTGATGTCGCCCACCGGCGGCGCCCCGGCCAATGACTGATCGGGCCATGATGCGGATCAGGGTTGCGGAGAACGCATAGCCATGCTCGATTTTCCCCGTTGGAAGCAGGCCTGGTACTGGTTCATCACGCTGTTCGCGGCGCTGGCGGCGCTGCCCTCGCTGGCCTCGCTGAACAACGTGCACTGGCCCTCCGCCTTGCCGCGCCCGATGATCAACCTCGGTCTCGATCTTGCCGGTGGCAGCCACATCCTGCTCGAAGCCAACGCCGATCAGGTGCGCCGCCAGCGGCTTGAGAACATGGAGGAAAGCGTTCGCGCCCGGTTGCGCCAGGCGCCCACGCGCATTCGCATCGGCGATATCTCCAGCAAGGACGGCAGCCTGACCTTCATGCTGGAGGACCAGAGCCAGGTCGATGCTGCGCGCGACCTGATCCTGCCGCTGACCACTGGCGCCGGCCTGACCGGTCAGCGCGACTGGGATATCCGCGTCGATGACGGCAGCCGCTTCGTGCTGACGCCGACCAAGGCGGGCATCGACCAGGCGATCAGCGCGGCGATGGACACGGCCACCGAAGTGATCCGCAAGCGCATCGACGCGCTGGGCACGCGCGAGCCGACGATCATCCGCCAGGGCGCCAACCGCATCGTCGTGCAGGTGCCCGGCCTGAAGGACCCGCAGGCGCTGAAGGACTTGCTCGGCAAGACCGCGAAGCTGGAATTCAAGCTGGTCGATTCGACCGCCTCGGCCAGCGACATCGCCCAGGGCATCGTCCCACCGGGCAGCGAGGTCGTGCCGTTCGAGAACGCGCAGAAGAATGGCGGCGTCGCGGCGATCGCGGTGAAGCGGCTGGGCGGCATCAAGGGCGACCAGCTTACCGATGCCCGCCAGAGCTTCGAATCGCGCAGCAACACGCCGGTCGTCTCGATCACCTTCGATCAGCAGGGCGGCGCCAAGTTCGCCAAGCTGACCACCGAGAACGTCAATCGCCCCTTTGCCATCATCCTTGATGGCAAAGTGCTGTCGGCGCCCAACATCAACGAGCCGATCCTGGGCGGCAGCGCGCAGATTTCGGGCAACTTCACGGTGGAAACGGCCAACCAGCTTGCCATCGCGCTGCGATCTGGCGCGCTGCCCGTCGATCTCAAGGTGATCGAAGAACGCAGCGTCGGGCCGGACCTCGGCGCCGATTCGATCCGCAAGGGCATGATCGCCATGCTGATCGGCACGGTGGCGCTGATGAGCTTCATCTTCATCACCTATGGCCGCTTCGGCGTCTATGCGAACGTCGCGCTGGTCTTCAACGTGCTGATGATCCTGGGCGTCATGGCCATCGCCAACACCACGCTGACCTTGCCCGGCATTGCCGGCTTCGTGCTGACGATCGGCGCGGCGGTGGACGCCAACGTGCTGATCAACGAACGCATCCGAGAGGAGCGCCATCGCGGGCGACGTGTCGTGCAGGCGGTGGAAATGGGCTACAAGGAAGCCAGTCGCGCCATTTTCGATGCGAACATCACCAATATCATCGCGGCGGTGCTGATGTTCCTGTTCGGCTCCGGCCCGGTGCGCGGTTTCGCGGTGGTGCTGATGATCGGCATCGTCACGTCGGTGTTCACCGCCGTCACCCTGACCCGCATGTGGGTCGCCAACTGGCTGCGCAAGGCGCGGCCGGCCGACATCAACCTTTAAGGAGCGCGGCCGATGAAACTGCTGAAGCTCGTTCCCGACCATACCAACATCCATTTCCTGCGCGGGCGGGTGCCGTTCTACATGGTCAGCGTGCTGCTGATCGTGGCGTCGCTGACGCTGGTGGCCACGCGCGGGCTGAACCTGGGCGTCGATTTCATCGGCGGCCAGATGATCCGTGTGACGTTTACGCAAAGCGCCACCGCCCCGGTCGCCGAACTGCGCGAGAGCGTGGGCGGGCTGGGCTTTGGCGAGCCGATCATCCAGCAGTTCGGCAAGCCGAACGAGATTTCGATCCGCATGAAGCTGCCCGAAGGGTCGGAAGGCGATGCGACGCTGGCCGATGCCATGGCCCGCAAGGTCACGGCCACCGTCAAGGCCGGCCATGCCGACGCGCGGATCGACGGTGTCGATTCCGTATCCGGCAAGGTTTCGGGTGAGCTGTTCAAGACCGGCATGCAGGCGCTGCTTGCCGCGATCGTGGCGATCTCGATCTACATCTGGGTGCGCTTCGAATGGCAGTTCGGCGTGGGCGCGCTGTTCGCGCTGGTCCATGACGTGTCGCTGACGCTGGGCATGTTCGCGCTGACGCAGATGGAGTTCGATCTCAACATCGTTGCCGCGCTGCTTACGCTGATCGGCTATTCGTTGAACGATACCATCGTCGTCTATGACCGTATCCGCGAGAACCTGAAGAAATACCGGCGCATGCCGATGCCCGAACTGCTCGACCTTTCGGTGAACGAGACGCTGTCGCGCACGATCGTCACGTCGCTGTCGGTGCTGATTACGCTGGCTTCGCTGCTGATCTTCGGGCCGGACGTGATCTTCGGCTTCACCGCCGCGATCACGCTGGGCATTTTCGTCGGTACTTACAGCTCGATCTACATGGCGGCGCCGATCCTGATCTGGTTGAAGGTCAATCCGACCAGCTTCGTCCAGGTGGAATCCGAGATGGACCGCCAGGAACGCCTGGCGCGCGAGGCCGGCGGCCAGTGATGCCATAGGGGCGGGATCAGTCCCGCCCCGCCACCTTGCGCCAGAACGCGGTCAGTTCGGCCGCGTTGCTGTCCCAACTGAACCGCGCGGCATTGGCCGCCACCGCTTCGCGCGGGGGCGGTGCGGCCAGCAGTTCGCGCAGCGCCGCCGCGATGGCTTCGGGCGTGCGTGCGGCGATTATCCCGGCGGAGCGATCGCGCACAACTTCGCGCGCGCCGCCGATATCGGGGATGACCAGCGGCGCGCCGCAAGCCAGCGCTTCGACCCAGGCCTTCGCCAGCCCCTCGCGCTCGGAAGGCAGCACCACCGCGTCGGCGGCGGAGAGTAACCGCGGCAGCACCTCGTGCGAGACTTGCCCGAGGAAATGGACGCGCGTGGCAAGGTCGGGCGCGGCCGCCAGCGCGCGCAGCGCCGCCTCGTCGGGTCCGGTGCCGGCCAGCGCCAGGTGCGCGCCGGGCAACTGGCGCAACGCTTCGATGGCCAGGGCCTGGCCCTTGATCGCGGTCAGCGTGCCGGGGGTGACGAACAGCGCGCCATCGCCGGGGATCGCCAGTGCTTCGGCCAGCGCGGCGCGAGCGGCCATCTGCCCGGACGGGTGGAACCGGTCGCGATCCAGCCCGGTGTAGTGCACGGCGATGCGCTCGTCAGGCATGCCCAGTGCGGCCATGTCGGCCCGCAGCGCGGCGGACACGGCCAGCATTCCCGCCGCCTGTCGCGCCGCCGCCAGCATCTGCGCCAGCGCGCGGGGGCGGTGGCCCCAATAGTGGATATCCGATCCGCGCGCCTTGATCGTCAGCGGCAGGGCCAGTGCCCGCGCCACCAGCGCCGCCGCCGGGCCATCGGGAAAGAAGAACTGCGCATCGACCACGTCGAACGGGCGTTCGGCGTGGAGGCGGCGCACCAGCGGCAGGATGGCGCGCGCGATGCGGGCAGGGTTGCCGTCGCCGCCGATCACCGGGATCGCGGTGAAACGCGGATGGTGCACGGCGATCCCGCCAAGCTCGCTCTGCGCGGGTGTCGCGGCAAGGTCGCGCGCGGGCTGGCGGAGGGTAAGCGGCCAGGGCGGCAGGCCGATCGGGTTGACGATTTCGATCGCCACATCGCCGCGCGCGGCCACGGCGCGCATCTGGTTGGCGACGAAGCGCCCGAAGGCGGGGCGTGCCGGGGCGGGGAACAGCGTGGCGATCGAAAGAACGCGGATCACAACCGTCGCACCAGCATATCTGCCACGGCCAGCCATTCGGGCTGGTCCATCACGATCTGGCGCTGGCCAAGCCCCGGCGGCAGCAGCGCGATGCGGACCTTGTCGTGATCGATCAGGCGCCCGAAGGCGAAGCGTCCGCCGGGGCGGGGGGCCAGGACATCGCGATTGACCAGTCGGCTGAAACGCTCGGGCGGCACTTCGCGCAGCCAGATCTGGTCGCCGGCGCGGTATTCGCCGGCGCTTGCCTCCACCGCCAGCGCCATCAGCGCGCCGTCCTCGGCCAGCGCCGAGGGCAGGATGGCGTCGCGCGGTGCGGGCAGTGCCTCGGCGCCCTGTTCGGTGAGGCGTGCGACGATGCGCGGCGATGGCCGGCTTTCGCCGCGCAGCAGCAGTTCCGGCTCCACCGCCAGCGCGGCGGCGATGCGGTTCATCCACACGAGCGAGAGATTGCGCATGCCGGTTTCCAGCCGTCCGATCGTTTGCGGCGTGGTGGGCGGCGCGCAGCGGGCGGCGACATCGGCCAATGTCAGCCCTTTTTCGCGGCGGATATCGCGGATGCGGTTGATCATGGCGGCGCTCCGGCAGGCAATCGGGAATTAACCGATCTGGTTTTCACGCTTTCCTACAATCATGCGCTTTTGGCAAGAACCCGTGGAGAGCACGAAAGGACTGGATAATGGAACGATTGGATGGGCGGCGGATGATCGTGGAGCGTGAACTGACCAGCGAGGGGCCGGGGCGCGGGCGGCCCCGGCGCGGCGGACGCGGCGTTTCGGTGAACCTGGCCGAATCGCCGCTGACCTGGCTGCACGCGCGCGGGCACTTGTCCGACCGGCAGTTCGATGCGGGCGAGCGGCTGCGCGCGGATTGGGAACGCGCGCAACTCGCGCCCGGCGTCACGATGCGCTGGGATGCGGTGCGGGTGCGCGGTGGTGAACGCGGGCTTGATCCCACCGAGCGCCAGATTGCGGCCAAGACGCGCTTTGATGGCGCGGTGGCGGCGGCGGGGCCGGGGCTGGCCGATATCCTGTGGCGCGTGGTCTGCGCGGGCGAGGGGCTGCCCGACGCCGAACGCGCACTGGCCTGGCCGGCGCGCAGCGGCAAGCTGGTGCTTGGTCTGGCGCTGGACCGGGTGGCGGGGTTTTACCGGATCGCGTGACGGCGCCGGGCGGGCGGTGTGCTGCATTCGCCCGGCAGCGCCTGTCCTACCCCTCGACCAGTTCCGCCAGTTCCAGCCAGCGTTCTTCCGCCGCTTCCTTTTCCGCGCGGGCTTTTTCCACGGCGGCGGTCAGCGCGGCGAATTTCGCGGGGTCGCGAGTGTAGAGCGCGGGGTCGTGCAGGGCGTCCTCGTCGCGGGCGATCTGCGCTTCCAGTTCCTCGATCCGGCCGGGCAGCAGGTCGTAATCGCGCTGGTCCTTGTAGGCGAGCTTGCCCTTGCGCGGCGGTGGCGGGGCCGGGGGGGCGGCAGAAACGGCGGCTTTCGCGGGCCTTGCGGGCGCGGCCTTCTGCTTGCGGCGCGCTTCCCAATCGGCATAGCCACCCGCGACCACATCGACCTTGCCCGACCCGTCGAGGCCCAGCGTCAGCGTGACGGTGCGATCGAGGAAATCGCGATCGTGGCTGACGATGAGGACGGTGCCATCGTAATCGGCGATCACTTCCTGGAGCAAGTCCAGCGTTTCGAGATCGAGGTCGTTGGTCGGCTCGTCGAGCACCAAGAGGTTGGAAAAACGGGCGAATTCGCGCGCCAGCAGCAAGCGCGACCGTTCCCCGCCCGAAAGCGTGCCGACGCGCGCGTCGATCAGTCCGGGATCGAACAGAAAGTCCTTGAGATAGCCTTGAACATGCTTTCGCACGCCCCGAACGTCGACCCAGTCGCCGCCATCGGCCAGCACGTCGCGCACGCGCTTTTCGGGCGACATCAGGCTGCGCTGCTGGTCGATCATCACCCCGTTCAGCGTCTTGGCGAGCGTCACCGTGCCTTCGTCGGGCGCCAGTTCGCCGGTCAGCAGCTTGAGCAGCGTGGTCTTGCCCGATCCGTTGGCGCCGACGAGGCCGATGCGATCGCGCCGCTGGATGCGCAGCGAGAAGTCCTTGATGACCGTTCGCTCGCCAAAGCGCTTGGTCACGTGATCGGCCACGATCACCGACTTGGTCTTGCTGTCGTCGCTCGCCAGCCCCAGCTTGGCGGTGCCCGTGGGGCTGAGCATGGCGGCGCGCTGGGCGCGCATTTCGTGCAGCTTGGCCAGGCGGCCCTGGTTGCGCTTGCGCCGCGCGGTGACGCCGCGTTCCAGCCAGTGCGCCTCGATCTTCAGCCGGGCGTCGAGCCGGTCGGCGTTGCGGGCTTCCTCGGCGAAGACCTGGTCTTCCCAGGCCTCGTACCCGCCAAAGCCGACGTCCTTGCGGCGCATGCTGCCCCGGTCCAGCCACAGCGTGGCGCGCGTCAGGCGGGTGAGGAAGGTGCGATCGTGGCTGATGACCACGAAAGCGCCGTTATAGCGGTTCAGCCAGTCCTCCAGCCAGTCGATCGCGGCAAGATCGAGGTGGTTGGTCGGCTCGTCGAGCAGCAGCAGGTCGGGTTCGGAGGCCAGCGCGCGGCATAGCGCGGCGCGCCGGCGCTCGCCGCCCGATGCGCTTTCGGCGGGGCGTGACAGGTCGATGCCGAGCTGGCCGGCGATGGCTTCCACTTCGTGCCGGGGCGGCGCATCAGGGCCGTGCAGGGCAAAATCGAGCAGCGTATCGAAGCCAGTGAAGAACGGGTCCTGTTCCAGCATGACCACGCGCGTGCCGGGCTGGACCGAGCGTTTGCCAGCGTCCGCCTCCACCTCTCCCGCCAGCAGTTTCAGCAGCGTGGTCTTGCCGGCGCCGTTGCGGCCGATCAGCGCCAGCCTGTCGCGCGGGGCGATATGGATGTCGAGATCGCGGAACAGCCAGCCGGCGCCCTGGATAAGGCCGAGGCCTTCCCAGCTCAGGATCGGTGCAATCGCCATCCGCGCGCCCTAGCGGTTGCGCGCCCGGCTTGACAAGGTTTGCCGTCCCCGGAGCCTTGCCCCATGCCGGGATTGGGCAAAACATGGCGGCCGTGCCACATTCACACCTTGTTCAAGCCCGCGGGGATAGGCAGAAAACCGTGATGACCAGACCATGGCCCGCCCTGATCGCGCTTCTGCTTGCCGTTCCCGCCATGCCTGCGCTGGCCGAACCCGGCCATGAGCAGGGGCAGGTGCGCAAGGAAATGCGCGCCGGCAACGTGCGCTCGCTGCGCGATATTGAACGCCGCGTGCTGCCGATGATGCCCGGCATGCAGTACCTCGGCCCCGAATACGATCCCGCCGCGATGGCCTACCGGCTGAAGTTCATCCGCGACGGGCGTGTGGTCTTCGTCGATGTCGATGCCCGATCGGGGGCGGTCGTTGGCCAGTCGGACTAGCGGGCGCTTGCTTGGCTGGCCCAGTGGCCCTTCGCTTGACCGGCCCAGCGGCCCTTCGCTTGACCGGGTTGCGCTTTGGCCGCATTGCCACCCCAATTCACGAAGAGGAATTTCGCGATGCGCATCCTGATTGTCGAGGATGAACCCACTCTGGGCAAGCAGCTCAAGTCCACGCTGGAGCAGAACGGCTATGCGGTCGACCTGTCCGTGGACGGCGAGGACGGCCATTTCATGGGCGCGACCGAGGAATACGACGCCGTGATCCTGGACCTGGGCCTGCCCGAGATCGACGGGCTGACCGTGCTGGGCATGTGGCGCCGCGAAGGGCGCAAGTTCCCGGTGCTGGTGCTTACCGCGCGCGATAGCTGGTCCGATAAAGTGGCCGGGCTGGATGCCGGCGCCGATGATTACCTGGCCAAGCCCTTCCAGACCGAGGAACTGATTGCCCGCCTGCGCGCGCTGATCCGCCGCGCTTCGGGCAATACATCGTCCGAACTGATCGCCGGCGACGTGCGGCTCGATACCCGTTCGGGCCGCGTCACGCTGAACGGCGAGCCGGTGAAGCTGACCGCGCAGGAATACAAGCTGTTGTCCTACCTGCTGCACCACAAGGGCAAGGTGGTCAGCCGCACCGAACTGATCGAGCATATCTACGACCAGGATTTCGACCGCGATTCGAACACGATCGAGGTTTTCGTCACGCGCATCCGCAAGAAGCTGGGCGCGGACGTGATCACCACGATCCGCGGGCTTGGCTACAGCCTCGACGATCCGGCGCTGCCCGCGCGCGGTTGACGTGGACGCGGCTGCGCCCGCCCCGCCGCCGGCTGAACGCGATGCGCCGGCCCGCAAGGCCAAGCCGCACACCGGTTCGCTGTCGCGGCGCATGATGCTGATCGCAGCGGGATGGATCACCATCCTGCTGCTGCTCGGCGGCATCGCGCTGGACCGCACGCTGACTTCGCTCATCACGCGCAATTTCGATGAACAGCTTGGTTACATGCTGACCGCGATGGTCGGTTCGGCCGAGATCGGCCCCGATGGCGAGGTGTTCTTCAACCGCCCGCTGGGCGACCAGCGTTTCCTGGAACCCAACAGCGGCCTCTACTGGCAGATTCGCGGCAAGGGGCACGAGGATTTCCCTTCGCGCTCGCTGTGGGATCGCAGCCTCAAGGTGCGCGGCGATCACTTCGACGCCGAACCGCATGTCTTCGACAGCAAGGAGTTCGAAGGCGAGGCGCTGCGCGTGATGGAACGATCTATCATCCTGCCCGGCAGCAAGACGCAGTGGTGGTTCACCGTCGCCGCCAGCCGCGAGAACCTGGACGACCAGTTGCGCCGCATCCGCGCGATCCTGCTCTACAGCTTCGTGATCCTGGGGCTGGGGCTGATCCTGATGGCGGCGATCCAGGCTTGGTACGGGCTGTTTCCGCTGCGCCGCGTGCGCCGCGCCATCCAGAAGATGCGCACGACCGGGGCCAGCCGGGTGGACGATCCGCTGCCGCTGGAAGTGCAGCCGCTGGTCGAGGAACTGAACGCGCTGCTCGCCCACACCGATCGCCAGGCCGAAGAGGCGCGCACCCACGCCGGCAACCTCGCCCACGCGCTGAAAACGCCGCTGACCGTGGTGATGAACGCCGCCACCGCGCAGGCGCCCGACCTTGCCGATACGGTGATCCGCGAAGCGGCGGTGATGCGCCGCCAGGTCGATCATCACCTGGCACGGGCGCGGGCTGTCGGCCGCCGCGCGGCGGGGCTTTCGCGCGCCAGCGTGTGGGACAGCGTGGAAGCGGTGCTGCGCGCGGTCACCCGGCTGTACGATGCGGCGCGCTTCGATCTCGACGGCAACCGCGATGCGGCGGTTTCGGTGGAGCGGCAGGATCTCGATGAAATCCTTGGCAACGTGATCGAGAACGCGGCCAAGTATGGCGGCGGCAGTGTCTTCGTCACGGTCGATCCGTTGAAGGAAGCCGACGGGTGCGAGATCTGGGTGGAGGACGATGGCATGGGCGTGCCCGACGAAGACCGGGCGCGCCTGTTCGATCGCGGTGCGCGGCTTGATACCGGCAAGCCCGGCACCGGCCTTGGCCTCGCCATCGTGCGCGATGTGGTGGAGATATACGGCGGTACGGTGGAGCTTGGCGAAAGCGAGGATCTGGGCGGACTGCTGGTCCGGCTGCGCCTGCCGCGCGCGAAGGGGTAACCGCTCGTTACGGAAACCACCCCCGTTCGTGTCGAGCGCAGTCGAGACACCGCGCGCCACGTGTCTCGACTGCG
>JADLHU010000085.1 GCA_020848655.1 Novosphingobium sp. | reverse complement strand
CCCGGGCTGGCGGCAGTGCATCGCGCCGGGCCCATGCCGCCATGGCCACCAGCACGATCAGCAGACCATAGCCAAAGCTCCAGCCAAGGCTTTGCGCATGCACCGACAGCAGCGGTTCGGCCAGCAGCGGATACGCGAGCAAACCCGCGAAACTGCCGAGATTGGACGCGGCATAAAGCGCCCAGGGCTGCCCCGCCGCGGGATTCGCCGCGAACCAGCGCTGCATCAGCGGCGCCTGCGCGGACACCAGGAAGAACACCGGGCCGATCGTGCACGCCAGCAGCAGCGGCACCCACAGCACTTCCCAGCCGGGCCGCGCCGGCGGCAGGCTGGCCAGCGTGACAGGCAGGGTCAGCGCCGCCATGACCAGCAGCGCCAGATGGATCATCGCCTGCCGCCTTACCGGCCAGCGGCCCAGCGCATGGGCATAGCCATAGCCCGCCAGCAGCAGCGCCTGATAGACCAGCATCGCGCTGTTCCAGACGTTGGGCGCGCCGCCAAGGCGCGGCAGCGCCATGCGCGCCACCATCGGCTGGACCAGGAACAGCAGGAAACTGCCGGTCAGGATCGTCGCCACGAACAGTGCGCGGCGCACGGGCGGCTGCCCGGCCGGGATCATCCCCCCAGCAGCCGCGCCGCGTGGGCGGCATGATAGGTCAGCACGCCCGAACAGCCGGCGCGCTTGAACGCGGTCAGCGTTTCCAGCACCAGCGCATCGCGGTCCCCCGCCCCGGCGGCCACCGCCGCCTCGATCATCGCGTATTCGCCGCTCACCTGATAGGCGAAGACCGGCACTTCGAAGCGATCCTTCACCCTGCGCACGATGTCGAGATAGGGCAGCCCCGGCTTGACCATCACGCTGTCCGCGCCCTCGGCCAGATCAAGCGCGACCTCGCGCAGCGCTTCCTCGCCGTTGGCCGGGTCCATCTGGTAGGTTTTCTTGTCGCCCTTCAGCAGGCCGCCAGACCCCACCGCATCGCGGAACGGGCCATAGAACGCCGAGGCATATTTGGCGGCATAGGCCATGATCTGCACGTTGCCGTGGCCGCCAGCTTCGAGCGCGGCGCGAATCACGCCGATGCGGCCATCCATCATGTCGGACGGGGCGATGATATCGGCACCGGCCGCCACCTGGTTGAGCGACTGGCCGACCAGCACCTCGACCGTGGCGTCATTCAGCACATAGCCGGCCGGATCGATCAGGCCGTCCTGCCCGTGGCTGGTATAGGGATCGAGCGCAACATCGGTGAGCACGCCCACATCGCAGCCCACCGCATCGCGGATCGCGCGGATCGCGCGGCACATCAGGTTATCGGGATTGAGCGCCTCGCGCCCGTCCTCGCTGCGCCGCTCGGGCTGGGTGTTGGGAAACAGCGCCAGACAGGGAATGCCCAGCGACACCGCCTCTTTCGCGCGCGCCGCGATGCCATCGACCGACCAGCGCGACACACCGGGCAGCGAAGCCACCGGATCTTCCACGCCCTGCCCATCGGTCACGAAAATCGGCCAGATGAGATCGGCGGGACTGATCCGGGTTTCGCGGTGAAGGGCGCGGCTCCAGGCCGAGGTGCGGGTGCGGCGCAGACGAAGCGCGGGAAAGGATGCGGTCATGGAGCGGTGTCTTGGCCGAATTGGCCGGCCGCTTCAATCGGTCTTGCCGCCCAATCCCGCCGAAACCAGCAGTTTGGCAGTGCGGCCGGAATGCAGCTTCTGCAGCGCCGCGCCCGGTGCAATACCCTTTATCTGGGCCAGCCGGGCCTTGAACGCCGCCAGTTCCTGCTTGTTGACGCCCGCCTTGACGGTGAAACTGACCGACAGCGGATTGACCGGAACGCCATTGCGATAAAGCTCGTAGTGAAGGTGTGGCCCGGTCGACAGCCCGCTCGACCCGACATAGCCGATGACTTGCCCGGCGCGCACCCGCGTGCCCGGCGAAACGGCGATGCGGCTCATGTGGCCATAGCCCGTACCGATGCCACCGCCGTGCTCGAGACGCACGTAATTGCCGTGTCCGCCGTGGCGCCCGGCGTAAGACACCACGCCATCGCTGACCGCGAAGATGGGCGAGCCCCAGGCCGCGCCGAAATCGATGCCGGCGTGCATCCGCACATAGCCGAGGATCGGATGGCGGCGCAGCCCGAAGGGTGACGTCATCCGCCCGTTGACCGGTGCGACCAGGCCCGACACCTGGCGGCTGGCGCCCATGCCGGAAGCTTCGAAGAACTGGCCATCGCCGCCCCAGCGCAGCAATTGCACGCGCGGGCGGCCCTCGTGCTCCAGCCCGGCGAAAAGCAGGTTGCCCACTTGCGCCTCGCCATCGGCGGAACGCCGGTAGGCCACGACCAGATCGAACCGGTCCCCCGGCGCGACATCGCTTTCGAGGCTGATATGGCTGTCGAGCGTGCGCAAGTACTGCTGGATCGCCTCGACCGGCGCGCCGGCGGCGCGGGCCGAACGGTAGAGGCTGGTGCCGACGGTGCCCCGGATGCGCAGCGGCGTGGCGTCCACCGCGATCGGCTGGCGCGCGAGGACCAGCGCCCCGCCGCGCCGCTCGATGGCGAGATCAAGATCGAAGCGCGCGCGAAATTCCATGCGGTCGAGCGGGCGGGCCTGCCCTGCCCCGCCGCGCCGGCCGAGCGTGACGTCAAATCGCGTCCCCGCGCCGATCTCGCCCAGCGCGACCGCGCCGGCCACCAGTTCGGATACGCGCGCCGCATCGCCCGCGCCGACGCCCGCGCGCTGGAGCATGCGGCCGAAGCTGTCGCCCTGCCCCAGCGTGGCGACGAAGCGCAGGCTCGATCGTTCGGGCGCGCTGGCCAGCGGCACCACGGCCCCGGTCGCGCCCATGCGGCGGCCACTGTCGCCGCCCAGCGCCAGCGGCAGGATCATCTGGCTGCGAAATTCGTCGCGCGTGGCGCGGTCGGCCGGAATCGCGGCGGCGGCTTCGACGGCGGAAAAATCCGGCCAGAACGAAAGCGCGGCCAGCGACAGGCCCAGCATCGCGCCCATGCCCCGGAACCACCGGGCGCTGCCGATATCCTCGGCCAGATCGAGCGCGATGTCGGGGCGGGGCAGACACGCCTTCAGCGCCGCCATGCCCAGCCGCGCGCGGGGCGCATCGGAACGATGTTCCTGCGCTGGCTCAAGTCCGCCTTGCTGATCGGCCGTTGCGAGCACGCCCTGGTCCCCGACGGGCGGCATCACCGCCGCCCCTGCATCGACAAACCCCTGCACGCACAGGGTTAATCTTTCGCTAATCCTGTGGATTTTCCCCCGCCCTTGCGATG
>JADLHU010000084.1 GCA_020848655.1 Novosphingobium sp. | reverse complement strand
CGCCAGTTCGTGATCCATTCCCTCGAGCGACAGCAGGTCTTCGGCTGTCTGTTCGATTTTTTCTTCGGTGGCGATCGCCTCGGTCAGGAGGATGTTGCGCGCCCGATTGCGCAACTCATTGACCGTGTCTTCGTCGAACGCGGCGATCTCGAGCATCTCGTTGATCGGCACGTACGCCACTTCCTCGACGCTGGTGAAGCCCTCGTCGATGAGGATGTCGGCCACTTCCTGGTCGACGTCGAGCTTGTGCATGAACAGCTCGCGAACGCCCGTACGTTCGGTGGCGGCCTTCTGCTGCGACTCGTCGGCGCTCATGATGTTGATCTGCCAGCCGGTGAGTTCGGAGGCCAGGCGCACGTTGCGCCCGCCGGTGCCGATGGCCAGCGCCAGGTTGTCTTCGTCGACGACCACATCCATGCTGTGCTTGTCTTCGTCGACCACGATCGAGGACACATTGGCCGGAGCCAGCGCGCCGATCACGAACTGCGCCGGATCTTCCGACCACAGGACGATGTCGACCCGCTCGCCGGCCAGTTCGCCGGTGACGGCCTGGACCCTGGAGCCGCGCACGCCGACACAGGTACCGATCGGATCGATGCGGCGATCCTGGGTGAACACGGCGATCTTGGCGCGAACGCCAGGATCACGCGCCGCCGCCTTGATTTCGAGCAGGCCTTGCTCGATCTCGGGCACCTCGAGCGAAAAGAGGTAGCGGATGAAATCGGGCGAGGTGCGCGACAAGATGAGCTGCGGACCACGGCCTTCGCGATTGACCTTCAGGGCCACCGCCCGCACCCGGTCGCTGACACGAAGATTTTCCTTGGGGATCATCTGGTCGCGCGGCAGCCGGGCTTCGAGCTTGCCGGATTCGACGATGGCGCCTTCGCGGTCGATGCGCTTCACGGTGCCCGAGAAGATCGGCTCTTCGCGCGCCAGGAAGTCGTTGATGATCTGGTCACGCTCGGCATCGCGGATCTTTTGCAGGATCACCTGCTTGGCCGCTTGCGCGCCGATCCGACCCAGGTCGATCGAATCGAGTTCTTCTTCGATGAAGTCGCCCACCTGGACGTCGGCGATCTGCTTCTGCGCTTCGGTCACGATGATCTGGAGATCGTGGTCTTCGAGTTCGCCGTCCGGCACGACTTGCCAGCGACGAAACGCCTCGTAATCGCCGCTCATGCGATCGATGGCGACACGCGCGTCGATGTCTTCCTTGAAACGCTTTTTGGTCGCGGACGCCAGAGCGCTTTCCAGCGCCTGGAACACCACTTCGCGTGCCACGTTCTTCTCGCGTGCCAGCGCGTCGACCAGCAACAGGACTTCACGGCTCATCGCCAGGCCTCCTAAAACTCTACCTTGGGCACCAGACGCGCCCGATCGATCTCGTCGAGCGCGAAGACCAGTTTTCTGGCCGCCGGCGCATCATTATCCGTACCCTCGCGGGCTTTTTCGCTTGCCGCCTTCTTGCTCGCCACCTTGGGCTCGACACGCTTGGCAGCGCCCGGCTTGGGAGGTGCCACGCGAGCCTTGCGACCTGGCTCGGCGAGCGGCGCCTCGATCAGGACCAGCCCGAATCGGCCATCGTCCTCAAGTTCGAGCACCCCTTCGAAATTGCGACGCCCTTCGAGGGGCCGCTTCAACTTCACCGACACTTCGAAACCGGCGAACCGAACGAAATCGGCAGGCTTCTTCAAAGGTCGGTCAAGGCCGGGTGACGACACCTCGAGGCGGCGGTAATCGAAGTCATCGACCGCCAGGGCATGGGAGAGTTGCCGGCTCACGAGCTCGCAATCTTCCATCTTGATGCCCTCGGGCCGATCGATGTAGACACGCAGCACGCCGCCGGCTGCCATCTCGGCATCCACCACTTCGTAACCCATACCTGAAACCGTCGTCTCGACGGCTGACTGCCAGGAACCCAATCGCATTCGTCCAAGTGCAGGCCGGCTTCACCGCGCCCGCGCAAAAAAAAAAATGGGCCGGCCAGCCCATTTCTTTTGAGCACGCCTGCCGGTACTTGGCCGGACAGGCGCTTGGAATCGACGAATTATATCGGTCTTTCAGCCATTTGGCGAGCGTTTACGCGTGCGCGAACGTCCTCCGGGGCGCCCCGGCCCGCGATTGTCGCCGCCAAACCCTCCGCCTGCCGGTCCGCCGCCGCCGAATCCAGCACCCGCCGGGCCTTTGCCACGCGGTCCGCGCGCGCCCTGCGGGCCGCCCGTCGCATTACCGCCCCCCTTGGCGCGCCGCGGCGCACCGGCGCGATTGCCGCCCGGTGCGTTCAGGCGCGCGCCGGCCGGCGCACCGCCCGACGGATAAGTGAAGACGACATCGGAGTTGCCGCTGGGACCGACATTACCGAGCATGCCCCGGCGCCCGCGCGCGCCGCCGCGCGCCGCACCGGGCTCGCCTTTGCGCACTTCGCGGGTGATGCCTTCCAGATGGGCATTGGCACTGTTGGGCTGCCATTCGTCATCAGTGGCTTCGACATCGTCGTCATCG
>JADLHU010000083.1 GCA_020848655.1 Novosphingobium sp. | reverse complement strand
TTAAGCGCCGGTTGCGCCGCCGCGCCCACGGCCAGGCCGGCCAGGCCGGCCGACGCCATCAGCGTCACCCCCACGTTGCGCACGCCCGGTATGCCCAGCAACATCAGCGCCACGGTGACGAAGACGATGACGAAGCCCAGCGTGCGCGACAGGATGGCGATGCGTGTGCGGCGGCTGCGCGCGGCCAGTTCATCGCTTGCCAGTTCGGCGCGGCTGTCCATGGCCACGGCGAAAGCCTTGACCAGCGAGAACGCCACCCACCCGAGCAGCGCCGGCACCACGAAGCGCGCGACGCTTTCCCACAAGTGCGCCAGCACCGGATGCGTCTCTCCGGCCAGCGAGATCGCCACCGCCACCAGCGACCAGCGCAGCGGCTGGCGCAGGCGATCGACCACCAGCCCGTCCGATTCGAGATGCGACAATCGCGTCAGCCGCGTCAGCACCGCGAACAGCGCCAGATGCACGGTCAGCGCGGCCAGCACCGCCACGCCCGCCGCGATGGCCGCGCCCGTCGCCTGCGCGGCCCAGTGGTCCATCCAGTCCACAAACGGCAGCGCCATCAGTGCGCCGCACCCCAGCTTGTCCCGGTGCCGATCTCCACGCCCAGCGGCACGTCGAGCGTGACGGCGGGCTGCGCGGCTTCGGCCATGACCTGCCGGATCACCGGCGCGGCGGCATCGGCATCGCCTTCGGGCAGTTCGAACACCAGTTCATCGTGCACCTGAAGCAGCATGCGCACATGCCCAAGGCCGGCCGCGGCCAGCCCCGGTCCCATGCGCACCATCGCGCGCTTGATGATGTCGGCGCTGGTGCCCTGGATCGGCGCGTTGATCGCGGCGCGCTCGCTGCCCTGGCGTTCCGCCTGGTTCTTCGCATTGATGCGCGGGAACCACGTCTTGCGGCCGAACAGCGTTTCGGAATAGCCGCGCTCGCGCACGCTTTCCAAAGTCGCCACGATATAGCGCTGGATGCCGGGGAAGCGTTCGAAATAGCGATCGATCATCGCCTGCGCTTCTTCCGCCGTCACCCCCAGCCGGCCGGCCAGCCCCCAGCGCGAAATGCCATAGAGGATCGCGAAGTTGATCGTCTTGGCGCGCCCGCGCGTGTCGCGATCCACCGTGCCGAACATCTCGCGCGCGGTGCGGGCGTGAATGTCCTCTCCGGCCGCGAAGGCCTCTTTCAATGAAGGCACATCGGCCATATGCGCGGCCAGCCGCAGTTCGATCTGGCTGTAATCGGCGGCCAGCAGGACATGGCCCGGCTCGGCCACGAAGCAATCGCGGATCTGGCGGCCGATCTCGGTGCGAATCGGAATGTTCTGGAGGTTGGGATCGGTGGAGGACAGCCGCCCGGTCTGCGCGCCGACCAGCGAATAGCTGGTGTGGACGCGCTGCGTGGCCGGATTGATCGCGGCCTGCAACGCTTCGGTATAGGTCGAGCGCAGCTTGGAAAGCTGCCGCCAGTCGAGCACGCGCGCGGCCATTTCCACGCCTTGCGCGGCCAGCCCTTCCAGAATGCCCTGGTCGGTCGAATACTGGCCGCTCTTGCCCTTCTTGCCGCCCTTGAGGCCCATCTTGTCGAACAGGATGTCGCCCAGTTGCTTGGGGCTGCCGATGGTGAAGGACTGGCCCGCCAGCGCATGGATCTGCGTTTCGAGCGCGCCGATCTCGGCCGCGAATTCGGTGGACAGGCCGGCCAGCCGCTCGCGGTCCACCTTGATGCCGTGGCGCTCCATCTGCGCCACCACCGGGATCAGCGGCCGGTCCACGCGCTCATAGATGCGCGTGCCGCCCTCTTCGGGCAGGCGCGGCTTGAGCAGGCGGTGCAGCCGCCAGGTGACATCGGCATCCTCTGCCGCATAGGCCGTGGCGCGATCGAGCGGCACTTCGGCAAAGCTGATCGCCTTCTTGCCCGTGCCGCAGACGTCCTTGAACGGGATCGGCGTGTGGCCCAGGTGCCGCGCGGACAATTCGTCCATGCCGTGCCCGCCGCCCACGCCGTCCAGACTGCGCCCGGCATCGAGGCAGAAGCTGATGACCATGGTATCGTCGATCGGCGCCACCGCGATGTCATGTCGTGCCAGCACGTTGAGATCGTACTTGGCGTTCTGCGCCACTTTCAGCACGGCATCGCTTTCCAGCAGCGGCTTCAACCGGGCCAGCGCGGTGGCGCGATCGATCTGCTCGGGCTTTTCGGCGAACATGTCGGTGCCGCCATGGCCCAGCGGGATATAGCAGGCCTCGTTCGGGCCGATCGCCAGGCTGACGCCGCACAGATCGGCGCGCATCGCGTCGAGCGCGCTGGTTTCGGTATCGAAGGCCACCTTGCGCGCGGCGAAGGCCCGCGCGATCCAGGCGTCGAGCGCGTCGAGCGTGGTCACGCAGGCATAGGCGGCATGGTCTATCGCCGGCATTTCGGGCAGCGTTTGCCGCGCCGCGCCTTCGGCCGGCCCGGCCGACGCCGCCGCCGTCACGGGCCTCGCCGGATGCAGGTGATTCGCCGGAGACGGGCTGCCCGTGCCGGCGCCCAGCCGCTTGAGCAGGCTGGTGAAGCCGTGCTTGGCCAGGAACGCCGCCAGCGGATCGGGGGGAATCGCGGTCAGCCGGAAGTCTTCCAGCGCCATCGGCAGCGCGCAATCCTGCTTCAGTTCCACCAGCCGGCGCGACAGGCGCGCCATATCGGCCTGTTCGATCAGGCTTTCGCGCAGCTTGCCGGGCTTCATCGCCGGGGCGGCGGCCAGCGCGCTTTCCAGATCGCCATATTCCTGGATCAGCTTGGTCGCCGTCTTGGGGCCGATGCCGCGAATGCCGGGGATATTGTCCACCGCGTCGCCCATCAGCGCCAGCACGTCGCCCACCTTTTCAGGCGGAACGCCGAACTTCTCGATCACTTCGGGCACGTCGATGCGCTGGTTCTTCATCGTATCGAGCATGTCGATCGATCCGCCGCCGCCATTGCCGACGAGCTGCATCAGGTCCTTGTCCGATGAAACGATCGTCACGTCCCAGCCCTGCCGGGCCGCTTCGCGCGCGTAGGACGCGATGATGTCGTCCGCTTCCAGGTCGGCTTCCTCGATGCAGGGCAGCGAGAAGGCGCGCGTGGCGTCGCGGATCAGCGGGAACTGCGGGATCAGGTCTTCGGGCGGCGGCGGGCGATTGGCCTTGTACTGATCGTACATCGCGTTGCGGAACGACGTGCCCGCCTTGTCGAGGATCACCGCCAGGTGAGTCGGCCCGTCCGCCTTGTTGAGATCGTCGGCCAGCTTCCACAGCATCGTCGTATAGCCATAGACCGCGCCCACCGGCGTTCCTTCGGGATCGGTCAGCGGCGGCAGGCGATGATAGGCGCGGAAGATATAGGCCGAACCATCGACCAGGTAGAGATGCTGTTTGGGCTCCATGGTGATTCCCTAGCGCCTTTTTCCGCCCCGCAGAAGCGATACGCGACGGCGGCGCGGACGCCCTGTGGGCAAGCCGCGCCAATCGCGCGCCAACCTTTGCGACGAAGCGCGCTGTCGGCACGCGAATCGCCGGAAATCCGCGTTGCGGTCACATCCTCGACACAATTGATGCGTAGCAGGCGCGGTTCGGAAAACCGCGCCGTGCGAGGCGGTTTGACGACTAGCGCTTGCATAGATGCTCCAAGGGCATTAATTGACGCGCGAAGTCTACCGGTGAGGTAGGCTTTCGGCCCGGCCTTGTGCCGTGCTTGGTCCACTCGCTGTTCAAGGATTAACCATACATGCGCAAGATCGTTCTCGCTGCTGCCGTCACCATCGGCGCTCTCTCGCTCTCGGCTTGCTCGCAGAAGGCTGAAGACGCCGCCGCTGAAGCTTCGGAAACTGCGACCGACGCTGCCGCTGAAGCCACCGACGCTGCTGCTACCGCTTCGGAAGCCGCCACTGACGCCGCTGCCGCCGCTTCGGGCGCCGCCACTGAAGCCGGCAGCGCTGCTGCTGCTGCTTCGGACGCTGCTGCCGCTGCTTCGGAAGCCGCTCACTGATTTATCGTCGCTTTCGAGCGAACGAGGCGGGGCGCGTGGGGTTTACCCCTCGCGCCCTTTCCTTTTTGGCGGTTGGGCCTTTCCCTTGGGAACGCCGGCTGGATCGCAGCGTCTGAACAGGACGCATAACGCGCCCCCTTTATCGTCATGCTGCACGCGGTTCAGCATCCCGCGCCTCCGGGATCGGAGCCGCGTCGGGCACGATGACCTCTGAAACCCGTTCAGGGGACGATGTTCGAGATCGGGCGGCGGCGGAAGCCGCTATCGCGAAACGCGGGGAACCGGCTTTAGGACAGCCTTAGCGCGAGGCGCTGCGGGATGGCGACGTGCTGGCGCTGGCCAGGCTTTCCGTCAGGTAGCCATCGTAGATGGCGCGCGCGATCGTGGCGATGCGCAGTTCGCGCTCGGGCTTGCCGCCCTGCCCGGTGACGTAGATCGCCACGGCCATGGCGCGGCCATCGGGGCCGTTGATGATGCCGACATCGCTGGACGTGTTGTTGAGCGAGCCGGTCTTGTGCGCGACGCGCGCTTCGGCGGGCAGCATCGCGGGGATCCGGCGCTTGCCGGTGACGCAACGCTCCATCGCGCCGAGCAGCACCGCGCGGCTCGACGGGGTGAGCCATTCGCCGCGATAAAGGCCGGTGAGCAGGCGGACCATCGCCATCGGCGTGGCGCTGTCGCGCGTGTCGATCGTGGTGGCGGGATCGACGGCGCCGTCATCGCGCACCAGCGTGGCGATGTCGCGATCGATGCGGACGTTGGGAATGCCGGCCTTGCGCAGCCAGGCCGTGACCGTCTGCGGCCCGCCCACGGCGGCCAGCAGGGCATCGGTGGCCTGGTTGTCGCTGCGGGTGATCGCCAGTTCGATCAGGCTTTGCGCGGTCAGCATGGTGCCGGCGCGCACCGGCGCGACCGAACCGGCGAACTTCTTCGACGGCAGAGGCACCATCAGCGGATATTGATCGTCCAGCCGATAGCGGCCGCGATCGACGCCATCGAGGAACGTGGCGACGATGGCCACCTTGCTGGTGCTGGCCATCGGGAACGGCTGATCGCCCAGCACCGCGACGCTGCGCCCGGTGGCCAGATCGATCGCCGCCACGCCGATGCGCCCGCGGCCCGGATCGGCCAGCGCGGCCAACTGCGCTTCGAGCGCGCTGGCATAGCGGCGCTGCACGCGTGGCTGGGTGCCGAACGTGCTGTCGAAGGCTGAACGGATGTCGACGAGATCATCGGCATGCGCCGACGCCTGCGGCAGCACCATGGCCCAGCCAAGGGCGAGAAGGCCGAAAACGCGGCCCAGCAACAGATTGCGCGATGCCTTTTCCACGAAACGAGCCTACCCCTTTGGACCTTGGTATTTGCTTAACGGAACATCCGAATTTTTCAAAGAGTTCCGCGACGAAGCGGCAGTGGCCTGCGGGGGGCCGTGGAACCCCGCGCGCCCCTCCCTCGCGCCTTACAGGCGTGTTTCGCGCCAGCCGCGCAAACGAAAGGGCCGGGAAGCGAACTTCCCGGCCCCGTTCTGTCTGCCTGGAGGCGTGGACTTAGAAGTCCATGCCGCCCATGCCGCCCATGCCGCCCGGGGGCATGCCCATGGCCGGCTTATCGTCGGGCTTCTCGCTGATCGCCGCTTCGGTGGTGATCAGCAGGCCGGCAACCGAAGCTGCGTCCTGCAGCGCGGTGCGCACGACCTTGGTCGGGTCGATGACGCCGGCGGCGACGAGGTTTTCGTAGACGTCGGTCGAGGCGTTGAAGCCCTGGTTCTCGTCATTCTCGCGCAGCAGGTTGCCGGCAACGACGGCGCCATCATGGCCGGCGTTGGTGGCGATCTGCTTGAGCGGGGTGGTGATCGCCCGGCGGATGATGTCGATGCCCTTGGTCTGGTCGTCGTTGATGCCCTTCAGGCCATCAAGCGCCTTGGTGGCATAGAGCAGCGCGGTGCCGCCACCGGGGACGATGCCTTCCTCGACCGCAGCGCGGGTTGCGTGGAGGGCGTCGTCGACGCGATCCTTGCGCTCCTTGACTTCGACTTCCGAAGCGCCGCCGACCTTGATGACCGCAACGCCGCCAGCCAGCTTGGCCAGGCGTTCCTGCAGCTTTTCGCGGTCATAGTCCGAAGTGGTGACTTCGATCTGCGAACGGATCTGCTCGACGCGGGCCTTGATCTCTTCGGCCGAACCGGCGCCGTCGACGATCGTGGTGTTGTCCTTGTCGATCGAGACCTTCTTGGCCTGGCCGAGCATGCTCACCGTCACGTTCTCGAGCTTGATGCCGAGGTCTTCCGAGATCATCTCGCCGGCGGTCAGCGTAGCGATGTCGCCCAGCATGGCCTTGCGGCGATCGCCGAAGCCCGGCGCCTTGACGGCCGCGACCTTGAGGCCGCCGCGCAGCTTGTTGACCACGAGCGTAGCCAGCGCCTCGCCCTCGATGTCCTCGGCAATGATCAGCAGCGGACGGCCTGACTGCACCACGGCCTCGAGG